>CAIQWF010000134.1 GCA_903875455.1 uncultured Pseudomonadota bacterium | reverse complement strand
GGCCCGTTACGGCGGCGAAGAATTTTCCTGCATTTTGCCCAATACCGATTCAAAAGGTGCGGTTGCCATTGCCGAGAAAATTCGCGCCAGCGTTGAAGAACTGGACATTCCGCATCGCAATTCAACCGTTGCCGACCACGTCACCGTCAGCCTTGGAGTATTCACCGTGTCGGCCTACTCAAAAACCAATCCAGGTGAAATTGTGGCAAGAGCAGATCAGCAGCTTTATCGGGCCAAAGAAACAGGACGTAATAAAATCTGTTTTGCTGAAATGACGGAAAATGACGATTGATTTTTTAATCGTTGGACAAGGATTGGCAGGCAGTTTGTTGGCGTGGGAATTAATCCGGCGCAACTGCAAGGTATTGGTGGTTGATAATGGCAGCGAAAATGCTTCGCTCTGCGCTGCCGGTCTGATTAATCCAGTCACCGGAATGCGGTTTGTTAAATCTGCGCAGATGGAGAAGTTGCTTCCGGCGGCTAAGTGCTGTTATCAGCAACTGGGCGTGTTTTTTCAGCAGAATTTTTATATGGAAAAAAACATGCTGCGGATTTTTGCCAGTCAAAAAGAATTTCACAACGCACAAAAACGCTTGCAGGATGCAAGTTATGCCGCCTATTTAGGTGAAATTCTCAGCACGGATAAATTCAACGCACCGTTTGGGATGATAGAGCAAACCGAAACGGCTTACTTATTAACGCAGCCGTTATTATCTACACTCAAGCAGTTTTTTATTGAACAGCACAGCTATCAGCAACTGGGTTTCGCTTATAACGAGATAAAGCTGGAACCAAATTTAAGCTGGCGCGGCATGGCAGTGAAACAGCTGATTTTTTGCGAAGGCTATCGACTGCTCGACAACCCCTGGTTTTCAAGATTACCTTTGCAGCCGGCAAAAGGGGAAATTCTGACCCTGAAATCGCAGCAGCCCTTGCCGGATAAAATCTTCAATTATGGACATTGGCTGATTCCATTAGGAGGCAATTTATATCGTACCGGCGCAACTTTTGAGCCGCTGCACCTTGATACACTTTGCACAGCCGCTGCCAAAAAACATTTATTGAATTCCCTGCAACAGATTTTTCCCGCCACCACAACCGCGCAACTGGTTAAACATCAGGCTAATATTCGCCCCTGCACTTTGGACAAGCAGCCTTTTATCGGTCGCCATCCCCGTTATCCGCAGCTGGCAGTCTTTAATGGCTTTGGTGCCAAAGGCAGTTTACAAATCCCTTATTACAGCCGACATTTTGCCGATTATTTACTGGAAAATAAAACACTGGATTCCGTCGTAGATATTCAACGTTATCAACTGAATTGATGAGCCCCAATTTTCAGCCGATTAAAGAAAGACTATTTTGTTCATCCAGAACTTCACTTTTTAAGAATCAGCATAACTCCAGCCGCCACTCCCAATACATGAATGATGGTATTGCTATACTGAAAGCTGTAGTGAAACAAAAACAGACCGCTATTTAAAGTGGCCCAACAGCCAAGCAAAAACAGGCCGATATCGCCATGTTTACATTTGATGCAATAACCTGACAGAATCAGTCCGGCAATCAGATTAATACTGGGTAAAATCTTGTCTTCATGGGGAAAATAAAACTCAAATATCCCTTCCAGGCCTTGCGCTGTCAGCCATAGCCCCAAAAACACCAGACCGATATATTTTAAATTCATCCCTGCCTCTCCTATAATTCTTTCAGCAAACAGTTTTCTGCGGCTGTTTTTAATGTACTGTTAAAAGATTCATTAATCTGGATAATTTTTTCAAACACTTTCATTTGCGGTACCGAGGTGACGCCCTGATTTTCCAGGCCGGAAATCACCGCATAAACCGTCAACAAATCAATATCCTGTGCCGGTTGAAACAAGGATTCCTCTTCTAACTCAGCTTTAATTTCCACCAGAATTCCACACTGAATCAAGCTGGTTAAGGTGGCATGAACCACCGCCACCGGCAAGTTAAACAGTGCGGCAATTTCAGCCAAACTCAGGGCTTTTTCGGCTTTGGCAAAGCGCTGCACAATGGTGTGGGTGATTTGTAAGGCTAACACTTTTCTCAAAGAAAAACAGAGATTAGAAAACTTTTCGTGGTGTTTGTAGGTTTCATAATATTGAATAAAAAAAGAAATTTCACAGCCAAACAGCACAATCAGCCAGCCTAATTGCAACCAGGCCAGAAATAACGGCAAAGCCGCAAAACTGCCGTAAATCGCGTTATAGCTGGAAACGCCAATTTGCAGACTGACATAAGCAGCCTGCACCAACTGGTAAATAATGCCGGTAATAATCCCGGCAATAATCCCGGCTTTAAGCTGGATTTTCTGATTAGGAATAAACACAAACACAAAGCTGAACAGCGCCGACATGATGATGACCGGCAAAAAATTTAAAGTTGTCAGCAACACTGAACTGCCGGTATCAGAAATGTGCAATGCCTTAACCAGCCAGTGAATCTGGGTTCTTACAAACACCGTGATACTACTGGCGGCAATTAACAAAATCGGTGCCAGCAACATCAAGGATAAATAATCACTCAGCTTTCTGGCCAGTGTTCTGCCTTGTTCAATATGCCAAATCTGGTTAAAGGACTCCTCAATGGTGCCAATCACCTTAATCACGGTCCAGAACAGCACAATTACGCCCATACCGGCAACCACGCCGCCTTCGGCACTGACCAGGAGATTTTGCGCAAATTCAATCAGACGGATAATAGTGGTTTCCTGTTTCGGGATTTGTTGCAGCAATTGCTGTTGCAAGGTTTTTTCCAGCCCAAAGCCTTTGGCAACTCCAAACAGCATGGCAATTACCGGCACAATTGACAGCAAGGTATACAGAGTTAAGGCCGAAGCCCGCAGCTCGACCAAATTCCGGCTAAAGCCCTGAATTGACAACAACAATACTTTCAAACACTTTATTGCCCCGCCTTTAATCAGATCGAGTTCCTGCTCAGGAATCAGCCAGACTTCTTCCTTAACAAAATGCGTTATATTTTTTATCATCTTTTTTGTGTGATAATGAGGCAAAGGTGGATTGAAATCTAAAAAACAGGTGTTACGCTTCTTTAAAACTAAAGTTTAGCAACTTATTGATAGTATGTTTAAAAAAAGACAGCAAGGAATTAACCAATGACTACTCTCTCCGATTATTTTAATAACCCCGACTATAACAAAAAAATCTTAGGCGGATTATGTAGCTTGACCGTGTCGTTTACTTTTTGTCTGCATTTTTTTGTTGCCAAAAGTGTCATGGCAGCAGTGCCGCCGATTGTATTGGGAGGAAGTCGCGGGCTGCTGGGCGGTTTATTGCTGTTTATTATTTATTTCTCCGATTTAAAAAACAATTTCACTCTCAAAAGTCTGAAAATGCTGTTGAGCATTGCCTTTTTTGGCTATTTCATTAATCAGATTTTATTTTTGAACGGATTAAAACTTTCTTCGCCGCTTAACACGGGCGTCATTATGAATACCATTCCGGTGGTGGCGGCACTGATTTCCATGTTATTTCGGGTGGAAAGCTTTGCCTGGCGAAAAATCGTCGGCTGTTTTTTAGGTTTTAGCATGATTTTATTGTTGACCTTAAGCACCAGCGACGGAAAATTAAGCGGTGCGAAAATAGGCGACTTACTGATTTTTATCAGTGTAATCACCTTGTGTATTTCAACAGTGCTGACCAAAACCCTGGTTAAAACCGGTTTTCCTTCCCCCATTATTTCTGCCAGCATGTTGTTTTTTGGCGGATTGGGCTTGTGCATTCTGACACTGACGACAGAAAAGCTAGGCAATTTAAAAGTCGGGAATCTGGAAGAGATTGTCAATTATGCCGGGCAATCGTACGTCAATCTGGGCAAGGTTATTTTTGAAATTGTGATTTCTACCGCACTGACTTATTTACTCAGCTTCAAGGCCCTAAAATATCTGGCTCCCAGTCAGTCCATGATTTTCATTTATCTGCAACCTCTGATTATTGCCGGAATTGATTTTCTGGTTTTTGCCAAAACCCCGCCATTAATTTTAGTTCCGGTATTAATCGGCGTGGTGTTTTCCGGCTATCTGGTAATGTCCACCGACAGCCGCTAATTTCAAAATTTCTCTTTCATCATGACTGAAAATTTAATCTTGCTGCTTTGGTATTTTCAAAATGAGCAGTTCTGCATTTAATCAATCGCAAGCAGACGCTACTAAATCGCAGGAGGCTATAAACAAAATTATTGCCGCCTATAGCCGGTTTATTCCTGAGAAAACTTTGGCTCTGCTGGGTAAAGATGCCATCACCGATGTCGCACTTGGCGACCATCTTGAATTGACCATGAGCATTCTGTTCTCGGATATTCGCAATTTTACTTCTCTGTCAGAGGCAATGACACCGCCGGAAAATTTTGCCTTCATCAACTCCTATCTGGAATATATCAACCCGGTGATAACCGAGCATGGCGGCATTATCGACAAGTATATTGGCGATGCGATTATGGTGCTGTTTCCCAGAAACGCCGATGATGCCTTATGCTGTGGCATTAATCTTCTGCATCACCTAGATACTTATAATCAGCAGCGGAAAAGCTCAGGGCATCCCCCCATTAAAATTGGCGTAGGGATAAACACCGGATTGATGATGTTGGGGGTTATTGGCGGCAAACAGCACATGGAGAGCACGGTTATCAGCGATGCCGTCAATCTGGCTTCGCGGATTGAATCGTTGACCAAAAACTATAAAACTCCGTTGCTGATTAGTGAGCACACTTACTATAGTCTGAGAGATCAAGCTGAGCATGATATCCGTTTCATTGACAGGGTGAAAGTGAAAGGAAAATCGCATTGCCAGTCGGTTTATGAAGTCTTTGATGCCGACCCGCCAGCACTGCAAGCGGGAAAACGCAGTATCCAGTATCTTTTTGAGGAGGCACTGGCACATTATCATTTGAAGAAAATCCCCGAGGCCAAACAGTTGCTGCTCGAATGTCAACAGCAGGTGCCAGATGACACGGTAGTTGAGGTTTATCTGGCCCGGTGTGATAAATTTCTGACCACTGGAGATCATGAAAGTAGCGGTGAATTTGATTTTACAATTCGGTGGGATGACTCAATCGCTATCGATAATGGTGAAATTGATGCCCAGCATCGACAACTGTTTGAACATGTCAATAAATTTGTGAAGGCAATGGCCAACAGTTGGGATTATTCGGAATTGCAGCCGCTGCTGGAGTTTATGGAGACATATGTTGCCGAACATTTTGACACCGAAGAGCGTCTTATGGCAGAAAAAAACTATCCGTTTTTGCAAATGCAAATAGCGCAACATGCGGAGTTTTACAAGCTGTTTGAAGACTTCAGGGATGAAATTGAGCGAGACTTTAGCAAGCGGCGGATATTTTTTTTATTTCGGACTCAAGTGCTGCTGATAGACTGGCTACTCAATCACACGAGTAAACTTGACCGACATTTTGGCAAGTTTCTCAAACAATCCTCCTGCTAAGTCATGGTAATAAATTTTTTGTGACTGACATTAATTCTTTTTTTAAAGCCGACGGGGCATTGGCCAAAGTTATTTCCGGCTACAAACCCCGCATCCCGCAAATGGAAATGGCGCAGGCTGTGGAATGGGCAATTACCCACGGCCAGCATTTAATTGTCGAAGCGGGAACCGGTACCGGCAAAACCTTTGCCTATTTAGTCCCGGCGATTCTGTCCGGGAAAAAAATTATTGTTTCCACCGGCACCAAAAATCTGCAAGAGCAGTTATTCAACAACGATATTCCCATCATCCGCAAAGCCTTGGCGGAGCCTTTTTCTGCCACCTTATTAAAAGGTCGGGCAAATTATTTATGTACCCATCGTTTGGATTACGCACTGAGTGCCACTCAACATTTGCACAAACAGGATGGACAGACTTTGGGCAAAATCAGGACGTGGGCTAAACGCAGCAAAACCGGCGATATTGCGGAAATGGCCGAAGTTTCCGAATCTGACCCGCTTTGGTATCAAGCCACCTCGACCCGCGATAATTGCTTGGGACAGGATTGCCCTGATTACGAAGAGTGTTTCGTAATGAAGGCCCGCCGCAAGGCGCAGGACGCGGATGTGGTGATCGTTAATCATCATTTGCTGTGCGCCGATTGGTCGCTGCGGGAAATCGGTTTTGGAGAATTGCTGCCAAATGCCGATGCGATTGTAATTGATGAAGCGCATCAACTCGCCAATGTCGCTTCCAATTTTTTAGGCGTGTCATTGAGCGCAAAACAGTTTGTAGATTTAAGCGATGACAGTTTGGCGGCGTATTTGCAAATCACTCACGATATGCCGGATTTAAAAGCGGCCTGTGAATCGCTGAAATTGGCTGTGAAAGATTTTCGTCTGGCTTTCGGGCTGGAGCTGAAAAAAGGCGAATGGCAGGAGATTGAAAATAATCCGCCGCTTTATGCCGATTTAATTCAACTGCAAAAGCAGTTAGCCGCGTTGACCCGACAATTGGAACGCGCTGCCGAACGTAGTAAAGAACTGGAATTGTGTTTCAAACGCAGCGAGGAAATGGACGCGCAATTAGCAGCGATTATTGAAGATAAAACCAATAAAACCATCCGCTGGTATGAAACCCATAAAAACAGTTTTACCTTGAATAGCACACCGCTCGACATTGCCGCCGCATTCAGGGCGTTTATGCAGCAACATCAGGCGGCGTGGATTTTTACCTCTGCAACTTTAAGTGTGGCCGGCAAGTTTGATTATTTCAGCAAGAATTTGGGCTTATCTAATGTGGTCGGTTACTGCTGGGAAAGTCCGTTCGATTATCCTAACCAAGCTTTGTTTTATCATCCGAAAGGCTTACCGGAAGCCACAGATCCCGATTTTACCGACAAGATTGTTGAATTTGCGATTCCGGTTTTGCAAGCCAGTCAAGGGCGGGCATTTTTTCTGTTTACCAGTTACAAAGCCTTGAATCGGGCCGAAGAATTGCTGCAAGAAAAACTCGATTTTCCGTTACTGGTGCAAGGCAGTTATCCGAAAACAATTTTATTGGAACGCTTTAAGCAACACGGCAACGCGATATTATTAGGGACTGCCAGTTTTTGGGAAGGCGTAGACGTGCGCGGTGAGGCGTTGTCGTGCGTAATTATTGATAAACTGCCGTTTGCCTCGCCTGGCGACCCGGTGTTGAAAGCCCGCCTGGAAGCGATGAAAAAACAGGGCCGGAATGCGTTTTTTGAATATCAACTGCCCACTGCGGCGATTGCGTTAAAGCAAGGGGTAGGGCGGTTAATCCGAGATGTCGATGATAAAGGCGTGTTGATGGTCTGCGACCCGCGCCTGCTCAAAAAAGGCTATGGACAGATATTTTTAAACAGCGTGCCGCCAATGCGTCGCACTCGTGATATTGCTGATGTAGTAGAGTTTTTTAAACCTTAAAACTCGCTAGATTTTCAGAGCAACATTTTACGCCAAATTAACCCACTGCTTTACTATGTTAATAAAGAGGACTAGAATAGTCCTAAATAGCAGGAGCATTCATGTTACGATTGAGTAAATTAACAGATTATGCAATAGTGGTTTTGACGTATATGGCGAAAAATCAGGACGGTTTATACAGTGCGATTGAGATTGCCAAAGCCACAGGAGTCGCCCCGCCCACTGTCAGCAAGATTTTGAAAGAATTATTAAAGGCAAAAGTATTAATTTCCACACGCGGTGCGAAGGGTGGTTATCGGTTAGCAAAAACGGCGGAAAAAATCACGGTCGCCAGCGTGATTGGTGCTTTGGAAGGGCCGATTGCCTTAACCGAATGCAGCGTTTCAAATCATAACCATAGCTGCGAACAAGTTTCAGGCTGTGAAATTGGTGGAGTTTGGGGACTGATTAATCAAACGGTTTTTAATGCGCTGGAAGCCATTACCTTGGCGGACATGCTGGTTTCAGTAAATCGCCGCAGCCCGCAAGAAATTAACATCCCAATTTCAAGTTTATATCGTTGAGTAAAGTTTATGTCATCAAGTGCAGAAGAAATTAACCACCTGATTAATCAGGAATACAAACAAGGTTTTGTCACCGAGATTGAAGCGGACACTTTCGCGGCCGGCCTGAATGAGGAAATTATTGTCCAACTGTCGAAAGTGAAAAATGAACCGGACTGGATGCTGGAATATCGCCTGAAAGCGTTTCGGCACTGGCAAACCATGACTGAACCGAACTGGCAGCAATTGAAAATCGACCCGATTGATTATCAGGCGATTAGCTATTATTCCGCGCCAAAATCAAAAAACAAACCGAAAAGTTTGGATGAAGTTGACCCGGAAATTTTAGCTGCCTATAAAAAATTAGGTATTCCCCTCGATGAACAGGAACGCTTGGCAGGTGTGGCGGTGGATGCTGTTTTCGATAGCGTATCCGTTGCCACTACTTTTAAAGGCAAACTGAAAGACGCTGGGGTGATTTTCTGCCCGATTTCGGAGGCGATTCGTGAACATCCTGAACTGGTAAAACAATATTTAGGTTCGGTTGTGCCGACCGGCGATAACTTTTTCGCAGCATTGAATTCTGCCGTGTTTACCGATGGTTCTTTCGTTTACATCCCCAAAGGCGTGCGCTGTCCGATGGAGTTGTCCACTTATTTTAGAATCAATGCCAGCAATACCGGCCAGTTTGAACGGACGTTGATTATTGCGGATGAAAGCTCACACGTTTCCTATCTGGAAGGCTGCTCTGCGCCCCAACGCGATGAAAATCAACTTCATGCGGCGGTGGTGGAGTTAGTGGCGTTGAAAAATGCGCAAATCAAATATTCTACCGTGCAAAACTGGTATCCGGGCGACAAAGACGGCAAAGGCGGCATTTATAATTTCGTCACGAAACGCGCTGATTGTCGCGGCGAAAATTCTAAAGTGTCGTGGACGCAAGTGGAAACCGGCTCGGCAATTACCTGGAAATATCCAAGCTGTGTTTTGACCGGCGATAATTCAGTCGGTGAATTTTATTCTGTTGCTTTAACCAATAATTTGCAGCAAGCCGATACGGGTACAAAAATGATTCATATTGGCAAAAACACTAAAAGCACGGTTGTGTCAAAAGGCATTTCCGCCGGCAAAGCACAAAATACTTATCGCGGCTTGGTGAAAGTGTTGAAAAGTGCTGAAAATGCGCGGAATTACACGCAGTGCGATTCCTTATTAGTCGGCGACCGTTGCGGTGCGCATACTTTCCCGTATGTGGAAGTGAAACAGCCGACCGCAAAGGTCGAACATGAAGCGACAACCTCGAAAATCAGTGAAGACCAGTTGTTTTTCTGTCAGCAGCGCGGGCTTTCTGCCGAAGATGCGGTTTCCATGATTGTGAATGGTTTTTGTAAGCAGGTATTCAAGGAATTGCCGATGGAGTTTGCGGTGGAAGCGCAGGCGTTGTTAGGGTTGAGTTTGGAAGGGTCGGTGGGTTAATTCATTAATAAGCGGGTAAAAATAATGCAAGCAATTAGACAATATGCGGAAGTAAAAAACGGTTATTTACATGTCAAATTACCGGCAGATTTCATTGAACAACACGTTGAAATTATTATTTTACCTGTTGAAAAAATAACGCCTTTTTCTGAAAAAACATTCTCACAGGAAGAGGCTTTAATGCAATTAGCCGGTACATGGACAATTGCAGAGTTTGAAGCGTTTAATCAAGCGACAAGCTTTTTTAATCAAATTGATGAAGAGTTATGGTCATAAAAAGCGTATTAGTGGATACCAATGCTTATACCGCTTTTAAAAAGAATGAGTCAGAAGCAGTAGATATTTTTAAAACCGCTTCTAAATTGTATGTCAGCAGCATTGTTTTAGGCGAATTGCAAGCGGGGTTTGCCGTTGGAAATAAACAAATTAAAAATCAGCAGGAGTTAGCAACTTTTTTACAATTGGAAAAAGTAAATTTGCTGATTGTTGATGAGATGACTGCGTGTTATTACGGACAGGTTTATAAACAGCTACGCGAAAAGGGAAATCCGATACCAACGAATGATATGTGGATTGCAGCAATTGCTTTGCAATATGATTTGCCGCTGTTTAGTTATGATAAACATTTTAGCGTGATTGAAGGTTTGAATGTGGGTAATGCGGCTTTTGATTTTGCAGTAAATGATTAGCGTGATATTCCAAAACCTAAAGGGCGGTTGTTGTTTGCGTGACTTTGATTTTTTAGCATACGATTAAAATTAATGGAATCTATAGAAAGGCTTTGTTGCACAAATCGACCAAATAAAGCAAACTTT
>CAIQWF010000133.1 GCA_903875455.1 uncultured Pseudomonadota bacterium | reverse complement strand
TTTCTTGCAGTTCCTGTTGTGCTACCTCAGATAGCGGTTGTACAAATTTTAATCGTGGCATTGTGAATGCTCAAAAAATTCTAAATTTTATACCATGTAACTTTTGTTTAACTACTTAGCACCATTGGTTATTAACGGCCCGTGATTAGCTTTTTCGTAACGTTGCATTTTTGCTGAAAGATAAACTCTCTTTGTCTGTTCACAATTTAAAATCCTCCCGCTTCGATACTTCTACATTTTTTCTGCACAGTTCCCGCTTTATTTCCACATCTGCTGCAAACTAAAACCCTACAAAATCGTATTTCAAAGCCCTGTCATCGTCGTTTTATTTTGTAGGCTTTCTGACAAAAATTTTGTTATTCCACAATAAATCATTATAAATCATATATTTAAAATATGGCATATCACTTGCTTTAGTTAAAGCAAATATTGCCACCTCGTTTTAAACATCATGAAATCCTCCAAAGACATCGCCGAATTACTCAACGAACCTGCTTGTGAACACAACAAAAAGGAAAAATCCGGTTGTGCAAAACCCAAGCCTGGTTCTACCGCAGGCGGCTGCGCTTTTGATGGCGCACAAATCGCCATGTTACCGATTGCAGACGTTGCCCACATTGTGCATGGCCCGATTGCTTGCGCAGGTAGCTCTTGGGACAATCGCGGCACACGCTCTTCTGGTGCAGATTTATATCGCATCGGCATGACCACCGATTTAACTGAACAAGACATCATCATGGGACGGGCGGAAAAACGTTTGTTTCATGCCATCAAACAAGCGGTAGAAAGTTATCAACCGCCAGCGGTGTTTGTTTATAACACTTGTGTTCCGGCGTTGATTGGCGATGACATCACGGCGGTTTGTAAAGCGGCGACTGAGCGGTTTGGCGTACCCGTGATTTCCATTGATTCTGCTGGCTTTTATGGCACAAAAAACTTAGGCAACCGCATTGCAGGCGATGCGATTGTCGATCAAGTGATTGGCACGGCAGAACCTGCGCCGTTACCTGCAAATACGCGCACCGATATAAAAATCCATGACGTGAATTTGATTGGCGAATACAACATTGCGGGCGAGTTTTGGCACGTTTTACCGCTGCTCGATGAATTAGGCTTGCGAATTTTATGCACCTTGTCAGGCGATGCGCGGTTTCAGGAAGTGCAAACCATGCACCGCGCCGAAGTGAATATGATGGTGTGCTCGAAAGCGATGGTGAATGTTGCGCGAAAACTGCATAAAAACTACGGTACACCTTGGTTTGAAGGCAGTTTTTACGGCATTACCGACACCAGTCAAGCCTTACGCGACTTTGCGAAATATTTGCATGACGACGATTTAACCGCACGCACCGAAGCCTTAATTGCACGGGAAGAAGCACGAATTCGGGAATTATTATTACCTTGGAAACAACGCTTAACGGGTAAACGGGTTTTACTCTTTACTGGCGGGGTGAAAAGTTGGTCGGTAATTTCGGCCTTGCAGGATTTGGGTATGGTGGTTGTCGCCACTGGCACCAAAAAATCCACCGAAGAAGATAAGGCTAGAATTCGAGAATTGATGGGTGAAGACACCTTGATGATTGAAGACGGTAGCCCGAAAGCGTTAATTAAAATCGTCCACGATTACAAAGCCGATATTTTGATTGCCGGCGGGCGCAATATGTACACCGCGTTAAAAGCGAAAATTCCGTTTTTAGACATTAACCAAGAGCGCGAATTTGGTTATGAAGGTTATCAAGGGATGTTGGAATTGGTGAAACAACTCACCTTGACCATTGAAAGTCCGGTTTGGCAAGCGGTGCGAGCACCTGCGCCTTGGAAGTTGTCAAAAATGGAGGAGATAGAAAATGTTTAAATTTCTCAATCTCAAAAAAAATAAATCTGTAGGTTGGGTTAGCTTATTGAGTGGAAACGAAATAAGCGTAACCCAACATTTGGCGGTTAAATCAAGGCTATTGTTGGGTTACGCTTTTTTGCTAGTCGCAAAAAATGCTAACCCAACCTACGAAAATATCGCGG
>CAIQWF010000132.1 GCA_903875455.1 uncultured Pseudomonadota bacterium | reverse complement strand
GCAAGACTTTATGATTGGTGGGAAATAAACCAAGTGAAAAATGTTAGTGCCGAAAAAACAGCACATCCTTGTCAAATGCCGTTGAAAGTAATGGAAAACATTATAGGAATTTTACCTGATGATTACATTATTATCGACCCATTTTTAGGAAGCGGAACAACGGCATTAGCTTGTCAAAAATACAACCGTAAATTTATTGGAATAGAATTAGACCCTAAATATTTTGAAATTGCAAAACAACGGATTTTCAATTCAGCCGGGTTGTTCTAAAATTGCGGGTAACTAGTTTATTGCCGCTACTTTTACAGGCTTATCCGCCCTAATGGATAGATAAGCCTACTTTTGAAGGATTTTATCCAACTGTTCCTGTTTGTTGCGACTGCCAACAGAAGAACCAAAGTAGTAAGAAATAGTCTGAGTAACTACCGCGCTAAGTACGCCTAGAACGTAGATAACAATATCCTTTTCAGCGCCTAGCTGATTAAACATCACAGAATAAAACATCACAAAAGCCAACACAATCAAAGCGATTGCCAACACAGGCTGAATTATCTTGTTTATCAGTGGTGCTTTCTCTGCCGTTACGACCTGTATCTCACGGTTACGTGCGGAATCAACATCTTTAAGAATCAGTTCTAATTCCGTGTTCTGAGCCTTGGTCATTTCCTCCAGATGGCGGTTTATTTCCTTCTGAACTTCGGCTTTAAACTCTTCCTTTTCCTGACCTGTTGTGATGAACTTATCCGCCACGTTACCTACTGATGTAACGATGTCCGCGGCTTTTTCACCTGCGATCTTTCCGACTATTCCTGCTATGATACTCATGATACGAATGTGAATGATTTAGCGCGTTTGATAAGTCCTTTAATCACATCAGCGCGTAATGATGTAATGTTGTTAATGAATTCCACGCGAACGGAAACAAGCGCATCAAATACCTGCTGTTGATTATGTCCGTTCAATACTAATAATGTTTGACTACCGATTATGCCGTCAGCGGTAACGCCCACAACCTTTTGTAAAGCCTTTGCAGCCGTTCGGATTCCTGAGTTATATCCGAAGTCACAAACATACTCTGCAACGCTCTGTGAGCCGTATAAATCGCATTTAAGCGCATCCCAGTATTTTGTCTTCGTCAGTTTCTTTGCAAGTACGGGAAGACGATCATCTGGAATATGACCGTTCCATTTTGGTTCACCGTGCTTTGCTTTGTATTCATCCACGATCTGCCAACCTTCCCACTCAGGATTGAAGTTACGTGCAATGCCTAGATACGTTTCGCCTCCACGGTCACCAATCTTTGCAGCATAATCAGCAGACGCATATCCGCCCTCATGTGCTTTCAGTTTGGGGTAGTATAGTTCAAAGTTCGCCATTGTCGTTGTTTTGTGTTATTGCGTACTCGATCCACTCTTTCATGATCTTATCAAATTTAGGAAACGTCTCTGCAAACATCAACTCAAAAGAATTGCCGTTAACGTCCGTAAACATAGTTACAATACAATTTTCTAATATTGCCGTTTCAGGATTGCGCAACTTATACCGATGCCAATACATAGGCGAAACCATGCTGAAATCAATCGTTATCGGATGCGCTTCATAGTAAGTATCTTCACGATCTTCCTCATTGACCCATTGCGGACGCTCCGTCATGCAGGTCATTCTCAAGTATGGGTAACCTTCGGGCTTTTCCAT
>CAIQWF010000131.1 GCA_903875455.1 uncultured Pseudomonadota bacterium | reverse complement strand
GGCTTGATTCAAGATTGAGTCAGGCGGCTTAAATAAAAAAGCCCCGAAGGAATTAACCAACTGGGCTTAATCATGAGTCAATGCAAATTTGTCTTATGCTTTTTAAATTATTCATAAGGTTTTCTTATACAGTAATTCCCCGCGCGTAGGTGATGCACTATTCAGGTTTTCTATCTATAAAAGTAACAATAACAGGCTGCTGCTCGTGTTGTGTTAGCACTTCGCCTGAGTGTTCAACCGCTTTTAGCTGTTGGTGGCAATATTTCATTAACTCTTTGTAACATCCAAACGCAATATTTAACTCCCCACTTTCTTCTGATCTCATGGCTAACCGTGCCAGTGCTTTTAGTGGGTCAAGGTTCAGTTCTTCAAGTAAGATTTGCCGCGCGGTTAAGGTTGTTTTGTTCGGTGTGCCTAGCTGCCTCCCGCCTGTTTTTAAGCCTTTCATGTTTTCGCCCGTCTAAATTCTGAAAAGTAGAAACATTATAAAACATAATATTACTCCTGAGATTTAATGTGCATGTAGCTGATTTGTTCAGGCATAAAAAAAGGCAGTTTTTAGGCTGCCTTAATTACTGTGATATTGCCATGACAAAGCCATGATTTAACCGTGACAAAACCATGACGCTATCATATCCACGTCATAGCCTTGTCACATCTGTATCATGCGCCGTCATTGACTTGTCACGATACCATGACGCTCTAAAATCCGCTTCAATTCAGCCACTTTTGCGCCGTTGGAATTACCGTAAACCGCTTTGGCTAATTTATTCCAAGAAAATGAATTACTGCTGATTAATTCGTTATAGCAATCAAGAATAGATTGTTCTTTTATGGCATCCGCTGAAAGAATCTTATCCAGCGATTTATTGAAAGTTTGCAGTTTTTGAGCTTCCTTAAACATTCCGCAATGTTGATATTCTTCTATCGTTTCACCATTGTCTAAATGAATTAAGCGATTCCCTGAATAATTTTTTAATCTCAGGATTGCATCAAAGTTTTTCTTGAGGTCGAACCGGCCTTTTAATCCTAAACTAGATGCTGTTTCAGAATGACAGGCAATTATAAAATCAATACCCACTTTGCGGCTTTCAGTCAGTAATGGCAAAAGCACAGATTCCAGATTGTTTATATTTTCGCTAATCGTTGTCCACTCGTCAGAAATAACCGTTATCAGGTCGTGTTCTCGCTCTCTGACTTTGCCGGTTGCATATTCCTTGTAGCGGCTATCCATGACAGAGACCAAATTTTTAAGCTCGGTTTCAATCGCTTGATAGTTTCGCCCATGTCCTACGATTCTAAAATTATCGCTCCACTTTCCCGCGTGGTTATGGCTGTCCAGTATCAGCACATCACCGGCGCGGCTTCTTTGGTGGGCAATGTGTTTCAATAACGTGGTTTTGCCTGAGTTCTGACCGCCCACAATTAACAGGCGCTGCAATGCTTCAATATCGTTTAACAGGGTGGTTTTAGTTTCCGGCGCTCTCTCCATCGGCAAGGCGACACTTTCAAGCGGGTTTATTTTCTGTTCCTGTTTCGTGTGCTTTGGCAGGGATTTAAACCTAACAACGCCGCCATGGTTGCGCTGCTCGGTTAGATAAATCTGTCCTTTGTCCAACTGGCGAATGGTGGCGGCGTGTAATTCATTAGCGGCGGTGATAGTGCGGATATTCTGCATTTTAAGGCTGTTTTCTGCCCTGACTGATTCAACCCTAAGCCATAACATACAAACGGCGTAAGCAGTCGCTGATGCGATTAAAATAACGGTAGCCAGACCAAGCACGGCACAGAGATAAAAAAGCCCGTGTGTGAGTTCTGCTTTGTAAGTCTGGATAAAGCCATAAACAAAATTGCCAGCAATGCCAATCATCACCAAGGCGAAAATAACCGCCGTGAATATCGCTATCTTTTGCGGTGTGGTGTAGTCGGGTTCGTAGGTTTGATAGTCCGAATGATTTATAATCATGGTTGCTACTCCTTATCTTTGTAGGTTTGAGTGGTGGCGGTAGTCGTTAAAGCTTCTCAATTCTTCACAACTACCGCGTTTGTTTAGCCCTTGTTACTTTGGTCGGTGGCAAGGGCTTTTTATTGCCTGTTACTTTCTTCTCAGCTTTGCCATTGCCCGGCGTTCATGGCGGTTAGTGGGCGTGTTGTTAAGTTTGGGTGATTTGTACTCAGCCAAAATCATCAGCGTTAAATTTCTGTATTGTTGCCCTGATAGTTTTTTCATGGTGTAGCCTCTCAATTTTTTAATTTATGTCTGCGAAATTGCGAAATAAGCGAAATAATTACCTCAGCCTTACAGCCACAAGGGCTATAAATTTCGCAACCCTTGCGAATTAATTGCGAATTAATTAAAAACTCTGGTAATGGTCGCTATTTATTTCGCAAACTTAGTATTTATTTCGCAAGCCTGCGAAATAATGTAAGCCTTGATACATAAGGGCTGAGGGCATTTATTTCGCAATTTCGCTTATTTCGCACGAATATTTTTTATATCAACGTCCATTGGGTTATATTTCGCCCTTTTCCTGCT
>CAIQWF010000130.1 GCA_903875455.1 uncultured Pseudomonadota bacterium | reverse complement strand
CGGTGACGCCGTCCACTGCGCAGACGTGCTGGCGGTGGGCGCACGGATTATCTTTTATGTGTACAAGTGGGCAACAATCCTAAATCCTTACCTGTGGGAGTTTTGGAAGCAAAGCGGGAATCAGCCGACCCGTTGAAAGGTATGGAACAAGCTAAAGGTTATGCCGAATGCAGCCGTTTTAGTGTGCATTATGTGTTTGCAACTAACGGTCATTTATATGGCGAATACGATAAAACTACCCGTTTACAAACTCCTCCGCGTTCATTTAAAGAATATTTTCCCTCGCACACAGAATTAACCGCCCGTTATGCTAAAGACACAGGCATAGACCTGAATAAACCAGAAGCCAATCTGTTATTCATGGCTGATAGTCCGGCTTTTCCTAAATCGCGTTATTATCAGGATGCCGCGATTCGTGCCTGTTTTGAAAAAATTTTACACTGCGAACAACAGCAACAAGCTTGCCGTGTGTTATTAGCCTTGGCAACGGGTGCAGGAAAAACCGTGATTGCGGCAAATTTATTGTGGCGATTAAGTAAAGCGGAACGTTTGCCTAAACCTGCGTTATTTCTGTGCGATAGAGATGAGTTACGCGAACAGGCTTACACTAAAATCAGTGCGGTTTTTGGTGATAATGCGCGGATTGTCAGCAACGAACGTGGCGAAAATACTGCTAAAAATGCCCGCATTCATATTGCTACTTATCAAACGTTAGGCTTGGATGATGAGGAAAGTAACTCAGCCAGTTTTCTTTCTGAACATTACCCGCCTGATGCTTTCAGTGTGATTATTATTGATGAATGTCATCGTTCCGCTTGGGGGCGTTGGTCAGAAGTGTTATTGCGTAATCCTCACGCTATCCATATCGGTTTAACCGCCACACCACGACAATTGCGCGAGTCAGAAAAACAATGTAAAGAAGATGCTGAAATTACAGCCAATAATCTGAAATATTTTGGCGAACCTGTTTATGAATACAATCTGATTCAGGCGCAGGAAGACGGTTATCTGGCCGCTTGTGAAATTGTCAAACGCCGCGCTTCCATAGATGGCAAGTCTTTCACCAAAGCGGAAGTTTTAGCCGCTAATCCTGTGAATACCAAAACAGGCAACGCCCTGACACAAGATGAAATCAACGACTTAAAAGCCGAATACAACGCGCCGCATTTTGATAATCAGCTCCAAATAGAACAGCGCACCCCGACAATGTGTGATGATTTATTCAAACAGCTTTGTGAGCATGGCAGCCCTGAACAAAAGGTGATTATTTTCTGCACCCGTGAAGCTCACGCCGATGCGGTTGCCATGCAGATGAATAATTTGTATAGCCAATGGTGTAAACAGCAAAACCGCACACCAAAAGAGTTGTATGCGTTTAAATGTATGGGCGTGGCGAATGGCGGACGGGAAAAAATTGAACCCATGCGCGGCTCAGGTGAACGGGCTTTTATTGCCTGCACGGTGGATTTATTGGCAACGGGCGTGGATATTGAACGGCTGAATGCGGTGGTGTTTTTTCGCTATTTAAAATCCAGCATTTTGTTTTATCAAATGGTCGGGCGGGGTACACGGATTGATGAACCCACGCAAAAATATAAATTCTGGTTGTATGACTATACCGGCGTAACGGATTTATTTGGCACGGACTTTATCACCGCAAAAACGGCAACAGGTAAAAAGAAAAAGCCGCCTGATGATAGAGGTGGCGGTGATGATGAGGATGATGACGAGGGAGCAACGATTATTAAAATCGGCGGACAAGAAGTCACGGTTGAGAATCACGGGCGTTTTATTTTGACGCGGCGTGACGGGCGCGATGTGAAAATGCCCATCGCTGAATATCGGCATGAAATGTTGCAGCGGGTATTGCGGGAGGCGCGGAGTTTGCCGGAGTTTCGGCAATTGTGGATAGAAAGCAGCAAGCGGCGGGAGTTGATTAATCATTTACTGGGTGAAAATTATTCGCCCGAAGTGTTGAGGGAATTGGAGAATATGCAGGAGTTTGATTATTACGATGTGTTTGCCCATCATGGCTTTCATGCGGCAGCTTTGAAACGTACTGAGCGGGGCTTTGCGTTTCTTGAGCAGCAGCAAGCGTGGTTTGTGGAGATGCCAGAAAATACCGCGATGGTGGTGAAAAGTTTTGGGCAGCAGTTTAGTTTAGGCGGGACGGAGGCTATAGAGTCTAATTCGTTTTGGGATGTACAGGAAATTAAGCAGGCAGGTGGATTGGAGGCTTTGAAAAAATTGGGGAAACCAGCGGCGGTGATTAGGGATGTTAAGATCAGGCTATTTAGGTAAAAACAATAGGATTTTTTTGTTATGAATGAGGATGTAAACGAGTTACCGCAGGGCTGGAAGTGGGTTAAATTGGGGGATTTGTATGATATTACCTCTAGTAAACGTGTTTTTGAATCGGAATGGACAAAAGAAGGAGTTCCATTTTATAGAGCAAGGGAAATTGTAAAGTTATCAAATCAAGGCTTTGTTGATAACGAATTATTTATTTCAAAAACAATGTTTAATGAATATGCCGATAAATATGGTATCCCCAAAACTGGCGATATTATGGTTACTGGTGTTGGAACTTTGGGTATATGCTATGTTGTTCGTGATTACGATAAATTCTATTTTAAAGATGGTAATATTATTTGGTTAAGTGATTCAACATAAATTTTCCGGTGTATTTTTGGAGTCCAAACTCGCGAGTTTGGACTCCGGCCTAGCAACTAAATACCGAAGAACTTTTGTTTTGTTACTTAAAAAGAAAGGACAGTGTAAATGTAAATTCCTATTTTATTGAACTTGCTTTTAAAACAAATTTTGTACGAAGTCAGATTGATAATGAAGTTGGCTCAACAGTTGGAACATATACAATTGTAAAAGCTAAAAATACAATAATTCCCCTTCCCCCACTTCCAGAACAACAGCAAATCGTCGCCAAACTCAAAGCCCAACTTGCCGAAGTGGAAACAGCGCGTAAGGCTTTAGAAATACAGTTTCAAGATATAAAAAAACTGGTTGCACACTTAAAAGAACAAATGCTTTCCAAGTTGGAAGATGCCAAACGTATTCCATTGGGAGATTTGTTGATAGGCATTGAAGCGGGAAAAAGCTTTCAAACATTAGAAACACTCCCCCAAAAACATGAAATTGGAGTTATCAAAGTTAGCGCGGTTAGTTGGGGCTATTTTAATCCCGAAGAAGCCAAAGCAATTAGTAGTGACTATGTTCCCGATAAACGGCACATAATCCACAAAGGCGATTTGATTATTACCCGTGCCAATACGATTGATTTAGTAGGCGCAGTAGTAAAAGTAGATAAGGATTATCCGAACCTGTTACTGTCTGATAAAACTTTGAGATTAGTATTTGACCAAAATCAAGTCGAATCTGATTATCTTCTATATGCGCTACGCTGGCAGGAAGCGCGTGAACATATACAAGCCAATGCCACAGGCACTAGCGATTCAATGCGCAATATTTCCCAGAAGACCATAAACACCATTCCAATTCCTATGCCAGATGAAAAAACGCGGCAAGAAATCATCGAAATTGAGCAAAAGGTTGAAAGCGAAATAAATAAAATTGAAACTGCATACAAAACAGCAATGGCAGACATGAACATTTTGCCAAATAAATTATTAGTCCAAGCTTTTGAATTGTAACGCTTATCGCGAGCATGGCTCGCTCCTACAAAATAATGGAGGTTGTAACGCTTATCGCGAGCGTGGCTCGCTCCTACAAATTATGGGGGTTATATCCGCAAAAAAATAATGGAACGTAGGAGCGGGTCATACCCGCGAAAACAAGGTTATAAACATGTACCCAAAAAATAAACCCGGACATAAAGCATTACGCAAAGGGCGTGTTTCTTTACCCAATCACGCCTACCTGATAACTGCTACAACCATTGAGCGACAACGCTTTTTTGCCCATTTTAATGCAGGATGCGCTGCCGCCAGATGTTTTGAAAATCCTCAAATATTAGGCGACGCAAAAATGCTCACTTGGGTTTTAATGCCAGACCATGCCCATTGGTTAATTCATTTAGGCGAACAGGATGAGTTATCTATTGTGGTCAATCGGCTGAAATCTTCCAGCGCAAGAATGGCAAATCGTGAACTGGGACGAGAAGGAAAACTTTGGGATGCGGCATTCCACGATCATGCTTTACGCACGGATGAGGATTTAAAAAATGTTGCCCGATATATTGTTGCCAATCCGCTACGAGCTGGGTTAGTAAAACGGTTCGGAGATTATCCTTTTTGGAACGCGGTTTGGCTGTAAATATTATCGCGAGCATGGCTCGCTCCTACCTCTACAATATTGAATTGTAGGAGCAGGCCATGCCTGCGATTTAAACGTAAATATTACCGGGAGTTTTTTATCGCGAACATGGCTCGCTCCTACGATATTGAGTTGTAAGAGCAAACCATGCCTGCGATTTAAACAAATAAAATCAACAATCAAAAAATGAAAACCAATAAACAACCTAAATCTATCGCCTCCACCCAATCGCTCTCCTCTTTCGTAAAAGCAATCTGCGACGTGATGCGCCGCTCCAATTGCGCCAGTGCTTTGCAATATGTGCCTGAACTCACCTGGATTCTTTTTTTACGGATTCTGGACGCACAAGAACAAAAAGCCCAAGAAGAAGCCGAAGCACTGGGCAACGATTACACACCCGCTTTAGTCGCGCCTTACCGTTGGCAAGACTGGGCTGCACCGTATTCAGATAAAGAAGATAGCGAACAAACCACAGACGGCAAAAAAGTGGGCTGGAAACGGCAAGAACTGTTTGCGGCGGGTGATGGCAAGTTGTTTGACTTTATCAACAATGAATTATTGCCGCATTTGCACAGCCTGGATATTGATTTAATCAGCAAGTTACCCAATCCCACCGCCAGCCGCAAACAGCGCGTGATTGGGCGGATTATGACCGCAGTGGAAAAAGTCCGCGTGGACAGTGAAACCAATTTGCGTGACATTCTCGACAAAGTGCATGAAATCCATATCAACCACATTGACGACACTCATTTTTTCACCCTGTCACAAGTGTATGAAGATTTGTTGCTGAAAATGGGCGAAAAAAATTCAGACGGCGGGCAGTTTTTTACCCCGCGTGAAGTGATTCGGGCAATGGTGCATGTACTAGATCCCAAGCCCGGCGAGACGGTTTATGATCCCTGTTGTGGTACAGGCGGCTTTTTAGCGGTGGCGTTTGAACATATCAGCCGTGAATTAGGCAATAGTCCTGCCGCAACCACGCTGGACATTCTAAAACACGATAGTTTTTTTGGACGGGAAAAAGAAAATCTGGTTTTCCCGATTGCTTTGGCAAATCTGATTTTACACGGCATAGACCAACCCAATCTTTGGCATGGCAACACCTTGACCAATCGCGCCACTTATGACGGTTTGTTTGAACAAGCTCCGCCGACTTTTGATGTGATTCTGACGAATCCGCCGTTTGGTGGTAAAGAAGGTTCAGACGCGCAAAAAAACTACAGTTTTGAAACCGGCTCAACGCAGGTTTTATTTTTACAGCACATTTTGGTTGAACTTAAAGAACCACTGGAAGGAAAACAGGGCGGACGTTGTGCCATTGTTTTGGATGAAGGTTTATTGTTTCGTAACAATGAAAGCGCGTTTGTGGAAACTAAACGTAAATTAGTGGATGAATGCGATTTGTGGTGCATTGTCAGTTTACCCGGTGGCGTTTTTTCTACAGCGGGCGCGGGTGTTAAAACCAATTTGCTGTTTTTCACCAAAGGCAAAAAAACTGAAAAAATCTGGTATTACGATTTGTCGCAAGTAAAAGTCGGTAAAAAAACACCGATGACCTTGGCGCATTTTGGCTTTGATAAACAGGGCGGCGTGTTGGATGATAGCGAGTTGCCAAGCTTGTTAATTGCTGACTGGATAGAACAGGAAAACAATCAGGGTAAACCGTTTCCATCGTTTGCCCGACTGCTGAAGCAACACGGCACAGCAGAAGCAGACAGTGATTTTTCCTGGACAGTTGATTTTGCTGTCCGTCGTGCTAAAGCTCAATCAGATATGTTGCCGTTTCAGGAAGAAATCAAAAATCTGAATTTAGCCTTGTTACCGCTGAAAGAAACGTTAAAGGGCTTGAAAAAAGACAAAGCCGATAAAGAAAAAATTGCAGCGATTGAAGAGGAAATCAAGGCGACAGAAAAAGCGATCCGTGAGGCACAATCAAAAGCCGATGATATTGATGCGGCGGTTTTTGATTTAAAAGCAGTCAATCCGCATGTTAAAGCTGTTGTTGACACCCGCAGCGTTTTGGAAGTGATTGAAAATATTAATCAGCAAGGGCAAGTTGTGGCTACTGCTATGAATAATTTGCGTGGGTTATTAGCGAATGGCGATTAGTTTATAAAAACTTTCCAGCCTTTAAACAACAAAATTTAGGCAGTAAGTACAGACAGCATCTTAAAAAGCGGTATGCGTATTTTTGATGTAAATTGTGCAGGACTAGAAAGAATATTTGAAACGGATTGAAAGATTGATCCGATTTTGAAGCTTTATGTCGGCAACGGTTGCCGATAGACTTATGGCGTATAAAACCTACAGTGATTTAAAAAGTTATCCCATGACGCGGTAATTCACTTTTTAAAAAAATAGAAATTTTATAAGTAATTGATTTTATTGGTCGGGACGAGAGGATTTGAACCTCCGACCCCTTGCACCCCATGCAAGTGCGCTACCAAGCTGCGCTACGCCCCGATGATTGAAACTTTTGAAATTTGATGAAGGTTACGATTGCAACCTTCTTAAGTGAGCCGCGCATTATACTTTATAATGCACGGTTTTGTCTTGCTATTTCAGCAATTCCAACACTTCTTCCAGCTCAGTAATCATCTGATGAATCAGCTGCTTGGTGCGATTGGTATCATCCTTGTTACTATCGCTATCCAGATAAGCCTTGGCTCCACCAATCGTATAGCCCTTTTCGTATAATAACGACCGCACCTGCCGGATCATCAGCACATCAGCGTGCTGATAATAACGACGGCTCCCGCGCCTTTTAATCGCGGATAATTGAGGAAACTCTTGTTCCCAATAACGCAAAACGTGTGGCTTCACGCCGCACAAATCACTGACTTCCCCAATGGAAAAGTACTTTTTTGCCGGGATGGGTGGCAGCTCGTTATTATTACTGGACTCCAGCATACGCTTCTACTCTGGCTTTTAGTTTTTGACCGGAGCGGAACGTTACAACCCGGCGGGCGGTAATCGCAACTTCCTCTCCTGTTTTAGGATTTCTACCGGGGCGAGAGGTTTTATCACGCAGTTCAAACTTGCCAAAACCGGAAAGTTTCACTTCTTCACCACGCTCAAGAGATTCCTTAATTTCTTCAAAAAACAATTCAACCAAATCTTTTGCTTCACGCTTGTTCAAGCCCAGTTCGTCAAATAATTTTTCTGCAAAATCCGCTTTTGTTAATGCCATTGTTAATCTCTCAATTTCGCGCCAATAGTGCGAGTTAATGTGTCTAACACCCTGCTAAATATAGCATCGATTTCAGAATCCGTGAGTGTTTGGGTAAAATTTTGTAGTTGCAGGCTTACAGCCACGCTTTTGTGACCGGCTTCAATGCCTTGACCGCGATAAATATCGAAAATCATCACTTTTTGAATTGTAGGCTCTTCACCCGCATGGATGCAATCAATAATTTGCTGTGCGCTAATATTTTCTTTCACAATCAACGCCATATCACGGCGCACTGATGGGAATTTCGATAATGGTGCAAAGCGCGGCACTTGTCGTTTCAGGATTAAATCCTGATTCAGTTCAAACAAGAATACCTGATGATCAAAGCCGAGTTTTTTCTCCAATGTCGGGTGCAACATGCCGATCCAGCCAACCATTTCGCCATCGGCATTGCTGATTTGCGCACTTTGACCTGGATGCAACGCTGGATGTTTAGCCGCAGTATACGTAAATTCCTGAGCAACCAGCGAAGACAAAGCTTCAATATCGGCTTTGATGTCGAAAAAGTCGACTTTACGATTTTTCTCGCCCCATTGCTCTGCATTCACCGTACCTAAAGCCAAACCGGCCAGCATTTTTTCCTGTTTAGTCACTCCGTCAGCATTCACAAAACGCAAACCGGTTTCAAACAAACGCACCCGATTTTGTTGGCGGTTAATATTATATAAAGCGGCGCGTAACAATCCACACCATATCGTAGTGCGCATTACTGATAATTCGGAAGAAATCGGATTTTGCAATCGTACCACTTCGTCATTCGGCGCAATCAGTTGCTGAATTTCTTCATCGACAAAGCTGTAAGTAATCGCTTCCTGATAGCCTTTATCGACCAGCAAATCTTGTATTCTGTCCAGCGTTAAAGTCGCCTCCGGTGCTTTGCCCAGTTCAGAACGTAATAATAGGCGTGTGCTGGGTAAATTGTTATAACCGACAATCCGCGCCACTTCTTCAATTAAATCTGCTTCGATGCTGATATCGAAACGAAAACCCGGCGGCGTGACTTGCCAGCCTTCGACCGAAGTTTCAACCTGCATTCCTAAACGTTGGAGAATATCCGCTACTGTTTGATTATCAGGTTCAATACCTAAAATTTTGCTCAGGCGTTGTTTTCTTAAAGTTACTGCTGGCCGTGCTGGCACTGTGGCGGCGTGACTGACTTCGTTAATCACTCCGACACTGCCACCGGCAATATCGACGATGAGTTGTGTCGCGCGTTCAATCGCCCGCTGTTGTAAAAATGGATTAACGCCGCGTTCAAAACGATGCGAAGAATCGGTATGCAAGCCAAATTTTCTGGCCTTTCCTGCAATATGAGTCGGCGCAAAAAACGCGCACTCTAAAAATACATCAGTCGTGGTATCGCTAACCGCTGTTTCACTACCGCCCATAATTCCCGCTAAGGCCAGTGCTTTTTTATCATCGGCAATTACTAAGGCTTGATCGTCCAGTTTAATGGTTTGATCGTTCAATAAAGCCAATTCTTCTTCAGCGTGAGCATAACGCACGGTAATGCCACCCGACAGTTTCGCGGCATCAAACGCATGGAGAGGTTGCCCCAATTCCAGCAAGACATAATTGGTGACATCAACCAGAATGCCTAAGCTACGTTGTCCTGAACGGCGCAACTTTTCCACCATCCATAACGGCACTTCGGCTTTAGGGTTTACACCTTTAATCAAGCGCCCCAAATAACGTGGACAGGCTTCCGGTGCGGAAATTTTAATCGCTAAGGTGTTTTGATGACTGACCGGTGCGTTTTGGAAACTGACCGGAGAAAAATCCAGTTGATTTAAAACCGCCACTTCCCGTGCCAAACCTTCCAGGCTCAAGCAATCGGCACGATTCGGGGTTAAATCGACTTCCAGAATATTGTCATTCAGTTGTAAATAGTCGCGGATATTTATCCCAACCGGCGCATTAGCCGCCAACTCCATTAGGCCTTGCGCGTCAGCAGCCAGTCCCAGTTCTTTTTCAGAACACAGCATCCCTAACGACTCCACGCCGCGCAGTTTTGATTTTTTGATTTTAAAATCGCCGGGTAGCACTGCACCACATAACGCGGCGGGAATTTTTAAACCGACTCTAACATTGCTGGCACCGCAGACAATTTGCAATGGCTCTGCTTCGCCAACTGCAACTTTACAAACCCGTAATTTATCGGCATCAGGATGTGCTTCGACTTCAAGTACTTCACCGACCACAACACCGCTAAACTCTGCGGCAACCGGGGTGATGGAATCAATTTCCAAGCCCGCCATTGTCAATTGCGCCACCAATTCCGCGCTGGAAATGGCAGGATTAACCCGTTCTCTTAACCATGCTTCACTAATTTGCATTATTCGTCCCTTAATTAAATTGTTGCAAAAATTTCAGGTCATTTTCAAAAAACAACCGCAAATCATTAATGCCATAGCGTAACATTGCCAAGCGTTCTACTCCCATGCCGAAGGCAAAACCGGAATATTGTTCGTTATCAATGCCAACCGATTTGAAAACTTCAGGATGAATCATGCCGCAGCCCATTACTTCCAGCCAGCCGGTGTGACTGCAAACCCGACAGCCATCGCCACCGCAAATGACGCATTCAATATCCACTTCAGCAGAAGGTTCGGTGAATGGAAAATAAGACGGTCTGAAACGGACTTGGCTTTCTTTTTCAAAAAACGCTTGCAGGAATTCGTAAATCACCCCTTTTAAATCGGAAAAACTCACATCAGTGTCAACCAGAAAGCCTTCGACCTGATGAAACATCGGTGAATGGGTTAAATCCGAATCGCAGCGATAAACCCGACCCGGTGCAATCACTTTCAACGGCGGTTTTTCCGATTCCATCACCCGAATTTGTACCGGCGAAGTATGGGTTCTTAATACGGTATGCGCATCAAAATAGAAGGTATCGTGCATTGCGCGGGCCGGATGGTGTGCAGGAATATTCAATGCACCGAAATTGTGATAATCATCTTCAATTTCCGGGCCATCCACCACGTTAAAACCGACGCTGGCGAAAATCTTGTTAATCCGGCGCAAGGTTAAAGTCACAGGATGCAAACCGGCAACCGCTTGACCGCGACCGGGTAAAGTCACATCGACTGATTCACTGGTTAATCTTTGCTCCAGCGCGGCAGTTTCCAAAGCCGTTTTTTTCTGTTCCAGTTGCTGTTGGAATTCATTTTTGGCAGTATTAATCACCTGTCCAACAGTACGACGCTGTTCCGGGTCAAGTGAGCCAAGTTCTTTCATTTGCAAGGTAAAAAAACCTCTTTTACCGAGGTAATCAACCCGAACTTGATCCAGTTGATTGAGTTCTGTTGCTGCGGCAATCTCTTTCAAAGCTTGCGCGAGAGTTTCTTCGAGAGTAGTAGACACGGGCTAGTTTGTTATAAATGTTGAAAGGAAGTGATAAAAATCAAGCTGTTAAAATTTTAGAATTCGCCATTATAACGCATTCGCCTGTCAGGATAAAACCTAACAATCATCTAACTCCAAGGCTTGCTTATTAAAAACTTGTTATGAGATGGAAATTTTGATTAACAAACCAATAGCAACAGAGCTTAAAAGTAAGCTCTCTAACTCGATTCACAAGATTATGCGATAATTAAATCATCTTGGAGTAAGTTAAAGACTCCACACCAAAATCTGGTTAACAAAAAAGCGCTAGATATAAAAACTATAATTAATCATCGGGAAGCTTTATGAGTGACAATCAAAACCTGGATTTTTATGAAGTCCTTGAAATAAGTCCAAATGCCAGCCACGACACAGTTGACAGGATGTTTCGTTTTTTGGCTCAGCGTTATCATCCTGATCGCGGTGAAACTGCGGACGTTGAAAAGTTTGACCAAATTGTCAAGGCTCATGAGGTTTTGAGAGATCCTGAAAAACGGGCCGCTTACGATATCAAACATAAAAAAAATTCAGAATATCAGTGGACTTTGGTTGAAGACGCCGGCAATACCGACGGCTTTGAAAATGATGCGGTTATTCAGGAAAGAGTGCTTTCGGTGATGTATGTGAAACGCAAGCGCGATATGTATAATCCCGGCTGTGGCATTATGGAGCTTCAACGTTTAACCGGCTGTCCAAAAGAAATACTGGATTTTCATCTTTGGTATTTAAGGGAAAAAGGCTGGATTACGCGGCTTGAAGATGGATTACTGGCGATTAGTGCAGAAGGTGTTGATAAAACACTATCCGAACATCATACAGTGATTGCAAACAAATTAATTACTAACCAGCAAAAGGTATAATTCCCCAGCAGTTTAAATTTGGTGGCTGAATGTGTAGCTCAAGCCGCCAGGCCCAACGGGTGAGCTATGAGCGGCTCGACTTTGCTTCATATCATTCGCTTATTACAGATTTTATGGCTGAACGGTAAAGCCATTTAAAAAGCTTTCAATTTCCGCTTTATACTTTTCAACCAAGTTTGTAGAGGTATAAGTCAAAAATTGCGTTGAGCCGGACTTGTCAGAAAAGTAGTAGCCAATCCAGCTAAGTTTCATACCTTTGGTCGTTCCGTTCATTTGTTGATACAGAACTTTAATCCCATTAACCATTCGATATTCCTGGGCAACAACCTGAGCATCCGGGGCAGAGTCGCGGGCATTTTCGACAGCCACCTGAGCCAAGGCTTCCAGGCTGACTTCAATGCCTTCGGTAACGGCAAGTCCATATAAATCCATTCCTTTTAATTCAAACTCGTATTCTGAAGGACTTTTGTCACTGGCTTTTTTGAAAAGCCACTTTTTAGGATCAACCCAAAATGCTGATTTGTTTCGGGTGCTTTTCAGAAAAAAAGTTGCGCCCGCAGGTTTATTAAATGTTGTTTTGTTTGTTTTTATCTCAACCTGTTTTTGCGCCTCGGCGTTTTGATAGCTCCATGTGCCATCGTTATTCAGTATAACAATCTCGCCTTTATCCGTTGTCGCTATTTGGCCGGCATTTGCAGTGAAGGCAAAAAGGCATAGCATCATCGTCAGGTAGTTTTTCATATCATCCTCCGCAGTTTAGAGTATTTAAATGCGATTGAGTTTATAGCAGCTACTCCAGAATGACAAACAGTCTCAGACTTGAACCGTAATTGACCTTATGTTTTGTACCGGCAAAATCTAAGTTGCTAAATTTATCCAGACTTAAAGTCAAAACTGAATGTAGAAATTTCCCGGTTTTTGATACACACTCATCTTAAAATAACCAAGAAAATCCAACTCGTAACAGCATATTTAATCACTGCAAAACATCAGGAGCCAGGAAAATGAAAACAGGTTTTATCATCAAACTAACTGTTTTAGTGCTACTGATAACCCAAGCTGTGAGGGCAGAGCCAACACCTGCACAACAGGATTTTGCCTATTTCGCCACGCTTAGCGACGGCAAACAATCATTGCGGCAATTTGAACTGACCTACCAAATTCTGGCAGGACTGGAACGCCAGGATTATGGCGATTTGCGGATTTTTAACAGCCAGAACCAGCTTCTGCCATTTAGCATCAGCCAAACGGAAGCGCAGATTTATCAAAACAACGATGTATATAACCTGCGCTTTTTCAGACTGGCGGATAATTCCAACCGGCGCAGCGGTCTGCACATAGAATTCGGCGAAAACAGCACCCGGTTTAGTTTTAATACAGTTACAGATAACCCAGAGCCCAATTATCTGCTGATTGAAAATCAACATCAAAACGATGAGCTGCAAAGCATAAAACTGGACTGGCAACAACCGGACACCGCATTCAGCATCAAGGTGAAACTGGAAAGCAGCGATGATTTGCAAAACTGGCAGAGTGTTAATGACAGCGTAACTTTGTATGATTTGAAATATGCGGGGACTTCGTTATTGCAAAATAGCGTGAATCTGTCTGCCGCCAATCATGCCAAATATTTGCGTTTATCTTTTCTGCCTTCCAGCAGTTTTACCTTGCAGATAGAAAAAATCAGCGGCGAATATCGTCACAACACTTCAGTGGAGCGGGAAAACTGGGAAGATTTTGCCCTACAGCCCGGCGAACATCCTAACGAATGGCTGTTCAACACCGGCAGCCTGATTCCGGTGACAAAACTTGAATTTAAAATTCCCGCCAGCGGATTGTTTTATCAGGGTAGTTTGTATTCAAAAAATGACGAATCCTTTCAAAGCTCAACCCTGATAAATCGCCATCACCCGAATTTCAAACACGAAGTGAAACGGGCTTTGCACCGTTATCCTGAATATCGCACACCTGAGCAGCGCAATAATTGGCGTTATCAGGGCAGCGTCACGCAATACCGCTTGTTGACTGCATCCGGTGAAATTTTCAGCGCTCCAATTAGGGTTCCTGCCAGCAAAGACACACAATGGAAACTGGTGCTGAATCAACCTGCAACTTTGCTGCCGGAACAGCTTTCCGTCATTAAAGCGGTCTGGCATCCGGTGATGGTGACTTTTCTCGCTCAAGGCAATCCGCCTTACAAGGTATTTTTTGGTAATGAGAAAATTGCGCCCTTTAACGCCGCATTGCCGCCAACTATTAACAATGTGCCGATAGAAACCGTGGAAGCGCAGAATATCAAAGCGGTTGAAAAAGTGGTTGTCAGCAATCAGCAGCAAAAGCTGAAAGTTGCAATGAAAAAAATCAACTGGCAGAAAGTGCTGTTGTGGCTGTTACTGTGTTCTGGTGTGCTGATAATGGCGGTGATGGCTTATCAACTTTACTTGCGAATGAATCAGAAAAAAGATTGAAAAGTTATTGCGATAATTCTGTAATTTTCAAAGCCACCGCCAAAGCCCGGAAATCTGTTTTGTTTAAGGCATCGTTTAAAATCAGCAAACTGTGGCGTTTGCCATTTTCCAAGCGATAATGCAATACCATCAGCCAGGTGGTAATCACGCTGGAAGGCAGAATTTGCATCGTTTGAAAAATGCCGTCTTTGTAAGCGACAGACCAGAGCCAATCGGCATGGTATTTGATGTGACAGGGTTGAAATTGCAGGTGATAGCGGCGTAAATAGAACAGCAAACTACACGCCACGGCAATCAAAATGATGAGTTTATAAAGCCACGGTAAGGCATTGGCTAAACCGGCAGCCGCAGCAAGGCCGTGAGTTATTATCAGCAGGCGCAGTAATAACGGCGACTTGTTGATGCTAAAAATTTGCGCGGCGGCGGATTTTTTCGACGAGATAATTTAAGCCTCGGTGATTTTGGTTAGATGCAGAAAAAAATAACTGCAATAATTCGCTGTCTTCCAAATCGAGCAGTTGTTGAAACTGCTGCTGTTCGGCTAATGGCGCATTTGCATAGTCGCTTTCCAAATAACTGAGTAACAGTTTATCCAGTTCCTGCGTGCCGCGCCGACATTGCCATTTTAGTTTTGCGGGGCTTTGCAAGGTTTTTCCTTAAGCGTATTCACGCAGCGATTTTAAAAACAGTCCCAAGCCGCCAAATGTTAAAACCAGAATGGTTAATAATTCAAAGGCGGACATGGTGCGCAGACTGAAATGCAAACTTGAAATCACCCCGAAAATTAACGCGGCCAGTGAGCCACAGGTTAATAGCCAGCCGAAAAAATTGCGGGCATTGTAAAAAATCATCCCAATGCCAAACATAAACGGAATTAACACCATGCCGCTGGTAATCGGGATTTGCCAGGAGCGGCTGTTCATGGTGTATAACGCAAAGCCTAAACTGAAATCGGATGAGACGATAATGGATTGCAGGAACAGATAAGCACCGCTGCAAAACATGATGAGACCGATAAAAAAGTCGCCGATTCCGCCTTTTGTGCCGCCTGCGCCGATGTATTTTGTCATTGTTACAATATGATAGATTCTAAATATTTTTTACGGGATTTTTTATTTGCTGAGATTGTTACTTTTTCAGTGTTATATAAAACAAACTCTTCACCTGTTGCAAGTGGGTCGTAATAACGAATTCCATCAAAACCTTTTAACAAAGTTAGTGCTTTTAGATGATTACAATGTTCGTGCTTGCCAAATTTTTCAATTGCTTCATTTTCAAACATTTCAAAATCTGAATAAACGGCTAAATCTATAAATTCAGGACTGCCAATATAGGTTTCAATTTTGCCATATTCGCCATCGCTATTGTAAAAATTGTTAATGGCATTTTTATCTTTAAGTAGTTAAACAAAAGTTATACGGTATTTAGTTCCAAAATTTGAAAGTATATCCACCACCGTTTTTTTCAAATTTGCATAACTGACGT
>CAIQWF010000129.1 GCA_903875455.1 uncultured Pseudomonadota bacterium | reverse complement strand
GAGCTTGTTGCCATTGCAGATGATGCTGCATTTGTCGCTGAAATTTTGATGATAGTGCAGCGCTGGACATTTTTAGCGTTAAATGATGGCGAGCATAGCAAATGGTTGAGCTTTAAATCGCCTGAAAAACGTGATTTTGACAATCTGGTGGCACACGACACCATCGATTTTGGCGAATTCACCGCGTGGATGGCGGACAAAAATCATCGCCGCCGCCGTGACGGTTTTGCCCTGACTGACAAACGCTTTAACGCCAGACAGGTGTTATACGAAGTCGATCATTGTATTTATTGCCATGACCGCAACACCGATTCCTGCTCAAAAGGCATGATTAGCAAAAAAACCGGCGAGTTTAATACCAACGCGCTGGGCGTGAACGTGACCGGTTGTCCGCTGGAAGAAAAAATTTCCGAAATGCACTTGGTTAAACGTAACGGCGATAATATCGGCGCGTTGGCGATTATTGCGGTCGACAACCCGATGTGTCCGGGCACTGGACACCGGATTTGTAACGACTGTATGCGCGGTTGTATTTATCAAAAAACCGAGCCGGTCAATATTCCGCAAATCGAAACCAATGTCCTGACAGATGTATTGTTCATGCCTTACGGCTTTGAAATTTACAGTTTATTGACGCGCTGGAATCCGTTAAACGTTAAACGTCCTTACGCACTGCCATACAACGGCAAAAATACCTTGGTGGTTGGTTTAGGGCCAGCCGGTTACACCATGAGCCATTACTTGTTAAATGAAGGTTTTGGGGTAGCGGCAATCGACGGCTTGAAACTGGAACCGTTACCGAAAGCCTTGGTGGGTGATGAAAATTCTTTCCCTGAACCGATTCGCGATTTCAGTGATATTTATGAAGAACTCGACAAACGGACTTTAGCGGGTTTCGGCGGCGTGGCGGAATACGGGATTACCGTGCGCTGGGATAAAAACTTCCTGAAAGTGATTTACATCAACCTGCTGCGGCAGAAAAATTTCCGCGCTTACGGCGGTGTGCGTTTCGGAGGCACTTTGACGATTGAAGATGCCTGGTCACTGGGCTTTGACCATATCAGCATTGCCACTGGCGCAGGTAAACCGACCATTATTGATTTGGAAAATAACTTAACCCGTGGTATTCGTAAAGCTTCGGATTTTCTGATGGCGTTGCAATTGACCGGCGCGGCGAAAATGTCGTCATTGGCGAATTTGCAGGTGCGGTTGCCGGCAGGCGTGATTGGCGGCGGTTTGACCGCAATTGATACCGCCACTGAATTGATGGCGTATTATCCGGTGCAGGTCGAAAAAATGCTGCATCGTTATGAAGTGCTGGTGGAAAAATACGGCGAGGAAAAAGTTCGCAGCCGTTATGACAAGGAAGAAACTGAAATTCTGAATGAGTTTTTGGCACATGGTCAGGAAATCCGTAACGAGCGTAAACGTGCAGCAGAAGCCGGGGAATTACCAAACTTCCAGCCGTTAATCGAAGCATGGGGCGGGGTGACGCTGTTCTACCGGAAAGGTATGAAAGACGCGCCTGCGTATCGGCAAAACCATGAAGAGATTCACGAAGGTTTGCAGGAAGGCATTGCCTTAGCCGAAGGGATGAGTCCTCTGAAAGCTCTGGACGATTCTTATGGTCATTTGAACGCGGTCGAGTTTGAAAAACAGGAATTGCAGGACGGTCGCTGGGTGAATACCAAAAAAATCGTTACCGTGCCGTTGCGTAACTTATATATTGCGGCCGGAACTTCTCCGAATACGATTTATCAAAGCGAGTTCCCGAAAACGTTCAAAATGGATAAGCAGTTTTTCCAACGTTTTGAACCGGAATGGAACGGTGATGAACTGAGTTTAGTGGAAATGCACGATACTGCCGAGCCGAAACTGGGTAAACCTGCGCCTCTAACTTCCTATCAAAAAGACGGGCATTTCATCAGTTTCTTAGGAGATAATCATCCGGTTTACGCGGGCAACGTGGTGAAAGCGATGGCAAGCGCGAAAGATGCTTATCCTTACATTGGTAAGTTGTTTGCGAAAGATTTGGCTGACTTAGACCCTGCAAAACAAGCTGAACGTAATGCCGCATTGCAAAAAATGTTCGCGAATCTGGATGAGTCTTTCCATGCTTCCATCGTGGCAATTAACCGTTTGACTCCGACCATTGTCGAAGTGGTGGTGAAAGCTCCGATGCAGGCGAAAAAATTCCAGCCCGGTCAGTTCTATCGGTTGCAAAACTTTGAGGCTTACGCTCCAGTGGTTGAAGGGACGGTATTGGCGGCGGAAGGTTTGGCGTTGACCGGCGCGGAAGTGGATAAAGAAAAAGGCACTATTTCCCTGATTGCCTTGGAAATGGGTTCTTCTTCGCGCTTGTGTGCAACCTGGAAACCCGGCGATAAACTCATCGTGATGGGCGTGACCGGTGCTCCAACTGAAATTCCAACCGGCGAAACCATTTTGTTATTGGGTGGCGGTTTGGGTAATGCGGTATTGTTCTCGATTGGTAAAGCCTTACGCGCGGCGGGCAATAAAGTGGTTTATTTTGCCGGCTATAAATTTGCCCAAGACCGTTTCAAAGTCGAAGACGTGGAAGCGGCTGCGGATTTAATTATCTGGTCTGTAGATAACACGCCCGGTGCAGTGGCGATTGAGCCATCTCGACCACAAGATAAAACCTTTGTCGGTAATATTCTGGAGTCCATGCTGGCTTATGCCACCGGCAAATTAGGTGAACAGCCGATTTCATTATTTGATGTGAAGCATTTGATTGTGATTGGTTCCGACCGGATGATGGCGGCGGTTAAATCTGCGCGGTTTGATGTATTGAAACCTTATCTGAAAGAGCATATTGCGATTGGCTCTATCAACTCGCCGATGCAATGTATGATGAAAGGGATTTGTGCGCAATGTATGTGTAAACACAAAGATCCTGAAACCGGCGCGGAAGTGTTTGTTTATTCCTGCTATAACCAGGATCAGGATTTGGATCAGGTGGATTTTCCGCATTTGAATGCGCGGTTGCGGCAAAATACCGTGCAGGAAAAACTGTCTAATCTGTGGCTGGATTATTTACTGGCTAAGCAGAAAGAAACGGCTTAATTTAAGTCAAAATGGAAAGGGTGGACATTTGTTCACCCTTTTTTTGTTTTAAAAACCGACCTGTCTCTATCAATCTTTGCCAGGTTCAGCATTATCAGTCATCACAATTTTATTTTGCTGG
>CAIQWF010000128.1 GCA_903875455.1 uncultured Pseudomonadota bacterium | reverse complement strand
GTTTCATGGTGAACCAGCTCGGTTTTTAAGCTGTGGAAAAAGCTTTCCGCCACCGCGTTATCCCAGCAATCCTCCTTGCGGCTCATGCTTTGCAGGATGCCGTGCTGCGCCAGTAACCGTCTGTGATTGTCGCTGGCATACTGGCTGCCGCGATCGGTATGCCAAATCAACCCCTGCGCCGGTTTGCGTTTGGCTGGCTGAGTTTGTGAATCCAGGTATGCAGGGTATTGGGATTGATGCCGAGATTTTTTGCGTTTTCTGTCACCGGCACATAGAATTCGTTAGCCAGTTTGACGGCGGATGCTTTAAATTCTGCGGTGTAGGTTTTATTTTTTCTTTGCTCACGTTAAACACACTTTATCGTTTAAAAGATTTTACATTGTGTGTCCGGTTTAGTATAACCACATCAACACGAACGGACTATAAAAGTCCGTCCAGTTTGAAAGCTTTCTGATACACCATTCAACTTTTCAATTCTGGATGGCGTTATTTAAATGGGTTACTCGGCTTTATCGCCCAAGCGTTTTTCAATTTCAGCCACTTGCGACTCCAAAGCCTCCAACTTAGTACGAGTTTTCGCCAACACCCCTTTTTGCACTTCAAATTCTTCACGGGTGACTAAATCCAGTTTTCCCAGTGCCGATTGCAAAATGGCGCGGAAATTTTTTTCCATATCGTCTTTCAAATTATTCAAACCAGGCGGCACTGCATTGGCTAAACGGCTGGCAATGTCATCAAGGGCTTTCGGATCAAACATGATGTTATCTCAATAAAAAGGTAAAAATTTAACTGCCAATATGGCCGCGACAGATTTTATCAGCATCTGCCTTGGCAAGCGGCAAGTTGGTTAATTTGCAGGAGTAATGGTCGTCTATTTCTGAAAAGTGGGTACAATCACGACACAGGCCAAAACTTCTGGAATTATTGGCAATTTGCACCGCTTTTAAAGTTGCAGTTAACGCCTCATCCAGACAGGAAAAGTTTTTCCCGGCAACCTGTTGCTGCGCCTGATTAAACAGCTCTAACGGTGGAACATTATCCAGTAATTGCCATCCGGCTGGTTGCAGCTGCAAATGCACAATCCGGCGATCTTCAGAATCAATAATTTTACTGATATAGCCTTTGCGTTGCAGAACTTGCAAAGACTGCGACATAGTGCCTTTCGTCAATCCTAAATATTCCGCCACCGCTGCCGGGGTGTCGCTGTGAGTATTGCATTTGGACAAAAATTCCACAATCTGAACATGAACCGGCTGCAATCCGATTGTGGCGTATTTTTTGCGTTGTTCGGAACGTAATAACGTGCTGATACGTTCAATCAGCCTAAAAGTATTTAAATCTTGCATGAAGTCCATTCTATCATAGCTTGCTACCTGCCGCCCTACGCCTTGAAAGCAAATATATCTCAGTTCAAAAAGCTTTGATAATCACAAACTTGGGATTCGCTGCCACCACACTGGCATGAGGGAATAATTTTTTTAGCGTCTGCTGATAACCCAAATGGCGATTGCCGATTACCCAGAACTGGCCGTTTTTTTTCAATACCCGCCGCGCCTGTTTAAACATCGCCAAGGCAATTTGATCGCCGACCGTATGTTGCTGGTGAAAAGGCGGATTGCAGACAATTAAATCCATCGATTGATTAGCAAATTCACTTAAGCCATCGCTGACATAAAACTGCGCCTGTCGGCTTGCATTAAAAGCCTGAGTAAAATTTTGCCGAGCCGAAGCCACCGCCATAAACGACTCATCAACAAAATGCACGGTTGCCTGCGGATGTTTTTCTGCCAGCATCAAGCCGACCACACCATTGCCGCAGCCTAAATCTGCAATCTCACGCGCTTGCGGCAAAACCGGTAAATTCGCCAACAAAAACCGCGTACCAATATCCAGACTGTCACGGGAAAAAACATTGGCATGATTGCAGATTTGATAGGGAGTATTTTCCAGCCTATACACCACTGGATAAGGATTCACCGGAATAATTCGTGCCGGATTTGGAGCGGCAAAAATCAGTCGGGCTTTTTTCTTCGCCAATGACGTTGTGGTGGCGCCTATCAGTTTTTCCAGCATTGTCCACACCGAGGTCGGCAGAGATTTAATCATCCCGACCGCAATAATCTGGCTATCCGCCGTGATAAAGGGTTGCAGGCGGATTAAAAAATCTTCCAGATAAGCCAAGGTTTTCGGCACTTTGATAATGACGAAATCAAATTTGCCGTTAGGTTTTTCCATACTGTTCAGCAATGAAACAGTATTTTCAGGCAGATTGTTGACTGCAAGATTCAATCGGGTTGCGGCTTGCGACAGATACGAATCTGAAATGACGCAAGGATGCCAGCGATGCAGGCCTAACGCCAAAGCCCCGAAACTGTCGTTAAAAATCAAAACCCTGCTTGCTGCGGCAGGTTGCAGTTGTTCAGTGACATATTCCAGCAAATATTCATCTGCCGCATCCCAGGCCCGTAGCAATTCTCCAGTTCGTAAAGGCAGACGTTTTAGCTGAAAGCTGTCTGAGCCGATTTGTAACAAGGTTTCCATTTTTATTCCAGAATCAATGCGAATTTATCCAGTGAGAGCGCGTTCAAATCATTAGCGCAGAAAAGGCAACAGCACCCCAAACAGCAAAATCAGGGCAGAGCCTAAAATGGCCCATTGGTTTGGAATCTGCCCAAACAGCATTGCCCCCCAAACCAGACTTAATACCGGGGTCAGATAACTCACCGCACTTACCAAAGCGGCAGGAGACGCCTGATAGGCGCGGGTCATCGCGTATTGCGCCCCGCTTCCTGCCAGCCCGGTAAACATCAGCATCCCCCAAACTTTCGCATCCGCAGGAAGCTGACAGCCATACAAGGCGAAATATCCGCCATGTAATAGCAATGCCACCAGACAGAAATAAAAAACAACCGCTTGGGTTGAATTATTCCGTCCGGCCCGCGCCACCATTAAATAAGCCAGTGCCGCCAGAAATCCAGACCCCAATGCCATCGCCCGCCCCAGCAAGTCGTGATTTCCATTGTTATCTTTAAATAACAGTGACACGCCGACAAATGAGCCCAAAATCGCCAGCCATGTCACCAGAGAATTTTTTTGCTTTAGCAGCCAAGGGCTTAACAGTGCAACAAACACCCCGCTGCTTGCGCCCAAAAATGAGCTTTCACCCGGACCAATGCGGGTGATTGAGGCAAAAGACAGCATCAATGCCGATGCACCAAACAAGCCGCGCAACCATAACGATGCAGAGAAATCGCCAAACAACCCGGCAATATCCCGCCTGAACAAAGCCGGAAGCACCAGCAGCAGCCAGTTGATAAATACCCGAATAAAACTGACCACGACCGAAGAAATCGCCGGCTCAGTCACCCGAATAGCGTAAACGCTGGTGTTCATCATTGAAAACAGCAGGCACGCAACCAGCATCACCAAAAGTCCGGTTTTGCTGGAGCGCAAGGCAGAAGTGCGGCTAGACATTAGGCCGTTATTTCGGATATAAAAAAAATGGCAAAAACCGGTTAAATTTGAATTGGCGTTGTCGGGAATTATTTTATCGGCAGGATAGCAACTTTTCCGCCCAGATTTTCATTTTCAACTCCCATCAGCAAACCTTCCGGCGTAAAAACCAGCCCTTCAATTTTAACGTTTTCTTTTTCATAGCGGGCAAGCGGTTTTATTTCTTTGGCAACATTCAGGTCGATATGATTTTCGCGTTGCACAAAAGAGCCTAAGTGATAAATGGCTGAAGAATAAGGCCCTTCATCGCCCGGGTCAGAACTGGCTGAAACCCAGATTTCGCCTTTTGAATCTATCGCCAAATCACTGATGGACCGAAGATTTTGCTGCGGGAAAGGCGCCTTAAATTCAAACGGCTTATTTTCAGGTTCATCCAGCTGATTGTCTTCTATATTAAAATGCGCCCAGGACAGTTTGGCCGGTGTCTTGTCATCCCCGCGCTCAGCCCAGGCCAACAGACAACTACTGCCGAAACAGTGGATAGCGATAGCTTCCATATTGCTGTCAGCCACTGCGTTTGGCAAATCAAACTTTGCCGTGACTTTGCAACTGTTGTTATTCTCCAGCTGAATCCGGGTCACTGAACCTTTGCTTTCCAGCAGCAGATATTCTCTATACTTGGGGCGCGATTCCTGATGATTTGGTATCGCAGTAACCGCTTCCAAATCCACCGGAGGATTGTTTTTATCACACCAATCCAGCAGGTTTAAGGCCGGTTTTTGCGATTTTTTCCACGTCAGCAAAGCCAAACGCGGATGCTCTGGCTTTCTGCCATCAATTGCCACCAGAAAATGTTCGCCATCAATACTGGTAATCCCGGAGATAGCGTTATTTTTGCCTTCACCCAAAAAATGCCATTGCGTTGACGGTTCGGCACAAACACTGAATGCCGCTGCCAACAACAGCACGGTAGATAATATATGTTTAACGGGCATGAGGAACTCCTCTAGGTAAATTTAAGACTGCGATAAGGGCAAACACTGCGAGATTGTCAGCCGTTTATTTTATTCTAGGTTAGTTTTGCTTCAATCTGTAAAATGTCTGGGTAACCGTTTTGAATACTGCCAACAGTATTTTAATTCAGGTATATTGTGTCGTTTTTTGTGCCAAATGACTATTTTATTTTGGCTGATAAAACTACGGCACATTCTGAATAAATTATGAGCTGCGGAGATTTTTTCATGAGAAAAACTGTTTATCAATTCATTCTGATAGTAGCTATTTTTCTCGCGCTGCAAGGTTGTGTCAGTCATCCGTATTTGACCGCAGAACAGCTAAAAGGTCCGCTGGTGGTGGTGCGGAGCAAAAATTTGGCAAAAAACCAGGCGCAAGCGTGTGGGCAAATAACGCATCTACAGGTTTCCAGCCCGGATTACCCGAAAGCGGCAAAAGAAGCTGGAATTTTGGCTGATGATTTGCTGAGTCTGCGGCAAACCGTAATGCAATTGCAGCTCATCATCACCGTGCGCAATGCCAACCAAAGCTGTGAGCCTTACCTGAAAGCAGGATACCCCTCAAAAGGACATGAAGTGCTAACCAAAACCTTTACCGCCGAAAGCTTGCCGCCGCAATATAAATATCTGGCCGGAACTGTTTCCACTTTGGATGATAAACCACCCAAAGGGGAAGTCATTAAAGACCCGCTCTCCAAACGTTATCTGACCAAAGACGGCAATCCTTTGACCTGCGATTATGATTTGATGGATATGGCGGAAGCTGACGGTGACAGAATCACCGGTGAGTCTGATGAAGATTTAGCGGTGCGAAAAGAGCTCAATAAAAATCTGCCCTGGCGCGGACAACCGCCGGAACCAGTCATCCGCATCATGCACGGGGCGCAGGCTGAATATTCCAATTATTTACGCGCCAAACAAAATCCTAATGAAAAACCTTTGCTGTGGATTAATAAACCCGGCGCTCCGTTAATCGCTTTTACCGACAACGGCTCTGTCTATCGATTGCCCCAAGTTGAAGATGCGCTTAATTTTTACCGTTGTCATGATATGAATATTCCTGAGGAGTGGAATCTCCAAGAAAAATAGCTGCTTTGAGTGTTGTAAGATTTTATTTAAATACTGAGCAGAGCATTAAAAGAAGAAATAAATCCTAGGAATTTAAAATATGAAACAAGTCGCATCATTACAATATGGCGTTATTTTTAAAAAAGCGTTTGGGCAAATCGATATATTTAAAGCGTTTGTGAAAGATATTATCGGCATCGAATTGGAAATTGATAAAGTTGAAACCGAAAAAACTTTTACGCAAAAAATTGGCAATGTGAAAGTCGAATTTGACTGTTATGCCGAAGATAAGAAAAACCGCGTGATTGTTGAAATTCAACACAACAATTATGCTGACCATTATGACCGTTTTTTACATTATCATTGCGTGGCATTACTGGAACAGGCCGAGAATTATAAAAGCTATCGTCCTGATTTAACGGTGTATACCATTGTGGTTTTAACGTCGGGTGATAAACATAAAACCGATGTGGCAACGATTGATTTTGACCCAAAAGATAAATACGGCAAAGCACTTAATGAAATTCATCATAAGGTTATTTTTTTAGCGGCAAAGTATGTTGATGAAAACACGCCTGAACCTTATCAAGAATGGTTGCGGGTCATTAATGAAAGCTTAACGGAAACGATTGACGAGTCACGTTATTTACGTCCTGAATTGCAAAAAACAATTCATTTAATTGAAAAGAATTTGATTACCCCGGAAGAGCGTTATCGAATCATTGAAGAATATAATTTTGAAGCCAAATTGGATAAGAGAGAACTCAAAACCAAGAAAGCCTTTTTAACCAAACTACAATCAAAAGGACTTGATTTAACCGCAATTATGGCTTTAACCGATTTTACGGCAGATGAAATTGAAATTTTAACCAATGAAGATTTTGATGAATAAGAAATGTTTCTATCGTGTATTTGGCTAAGGCGAAGACCTTTCATAAAATCAGGAATACTCAATGACAGCACAATTTTCCGATCGCCTGATAAACGAATGTGCCGAAGTGGATTTCAGTGAACTTCATTTATATGGAGTATTAGTCGGAGATATAAAAAAACGTAAAGACATTAAGCCGTACACCTTTTTACAGAAAGAAAATCCAGAGAAACCCAATGTTTTTTACAGCTTGCTGGAATGGATATATTCCTCAATACAAAATTACAAAAGACAGAGAGCTATTGTTGATTGGATTTAAATATCCTGTTTTACTTCCTGATTATTATAGAACCGGATGAAACTTACGAATTAGCAACAGGAGATTTTTGGTTAGATTTCAGACCTGATTTTTATGGTGGATTTGTTTACGTTCCTTTTAAAAATGGAAAGCTAATTACGGATAAAACTGAATGGGTGATTAAGAATAGCTCTTACAAAAACACCGATGTGACACATTACAAAAATTCCAATACAGAAAATTTGTTATCTAAAATCAAAAAAATATTCAAATACTGAAACAAGTATTTTGGCTATTCGTTATTACGGCTTGGAAAAGTCCGCTTAACCTCTTAAAATATTGTTTTTGTTCAAAGACTTTGACACTGTGAAATTTCAGAAAACGTTTGATGTAATTGTGGTAGGCGGCGGTCACGCCGGGACGGAAGCAGCATTAGCCGCAGCGCGGATGGGCGCAAGCACTTTATTGTTGACCCAGAATATTGATACTTTAGGGCAAATGAGCTGCAACCCCGCAATTGGCGGGATTGGCAAAGGCCATCTGGTTAAGGAAGTTGACGCGCTGGGCGGAGTGATGGCCAAAGCTATCGACTTGGCCGGAATTCAGTTTCGGGTGCTCAACGCCAGCAAAGGCCCAGCAGTGCAAGCGACTCGCGCCCAGGCCGACCGCGCTCTTTATAAACAGGCTGTGCGCCACATTCTGGAAAACCAACCGAATTTATCTCTGTTTCAACAAACCGTTTCTGATTTGATTGTCGAAGGTGAGCGCGTAGTCGGTGTGAACACCCAAATGGGCTTGTCGTTTTCAGCACGGGCAGTGGTTTTAACCACCGGCACTTTTTTAGGCGGCAAAATCCACATCGGTCTGGAAAACTACAGCGGCGGCCGTGCTGGTGATCCCGCATCAATTGCGCTTGCCGACCGGTTACGCGAATTACCGTTACAGGTCGACCGCCTGAAAACCGGCACCCCACCGCGCATCGACGGCAACACCATTGATTACAGCAAACTCGACGTTCAACATGGCGATACTCCCTTGCCGGTATTTTCGTTTATGGGCAACCGTGAACAACATCCGCGTCAAGTCCCTTGTTACATCACCCGCACCAACAGCCGCACCCACGATATTATTCGTTCCGGTTTAGATCGCTCGCCAATGTATTCAGGGATTATTGAAGGCATCGGCCCGCGTTATTGTCCGTCGATTGAAGATAAAGTGGTGCGGTTTGCCGAACGTGATTCTCACCAGATTTTTGTGGAACCGGAAGGTTTGAATACTACTGAAATTTACCCGAACGGGATTTCCACCAGTCTGCCGTTTGATATTCAGATTCAACTGGTGCAATCCATGCTTGGTTTTGAGAATGCCCAGATTATCCGTCCCGGTTATGCGATTGAATATGACTATTTTAATCCAATCGATTTGAAATCATCACTGGAAAACAAGCATTTGCAAGGGCTGTTTTTTGCCGGCCAAATCAACGGCACCACCGGCTATGAAGAAGCGGCAGCACAAGGCTTGATTGCTGGGCTAAACGCTGCTCGTCAAGTGAAAGGTTTAGAAAGCTGGTGTCCGGGGCGTGACGAAGCTTATATCGGTGTGATGATTGACGATTTGATTACCTGCGGCACCCGTGAACCTTACCGGATGTTTACCAGTCGCGCTGAATATCGATTGTTACTGCGCGAAGATAATGCCGACTTGCGTTTGACCGAAAAAGGCCGCGAGTTAGGCTTGGTGGAGGATGAACGTTGGCGCAAGTTTGAACATAAACGGAATGAAATTGCCAAATTGCAGGATAGCCTGAAAAAGCAATGGGTGCGCGTGGATAGCGAGCAGGCCTTGAAAGCGGAAGAAATCTGGGGCAAAAAACTGAATAAAGAAGCCAGTTTGCTGGATTTGCTGCGCCGCCCTGAAGTGGATGTAGAAACCTTGATGACGTTTGCGGAAGAGGAAAATGTCGCACCGGAAGTGACGGAACAGGTGGCAATTCAGGTGAAATATGCAGGTTATATTGAACGCCAGCAAACCGAAATCAACCGCGCCAGCCGTTATGATCATTATCCACTGAGCATCGGTTTTGATTACAGCACCGTTCCCGGCATGTCGAATGAAGTGAAAGAAAAACTGCAAAAACATCAGCCCGAAACTTTGGGCCAAGCTTCGCGCATTCCTGGCATGACTCCGGCTGCGGTTTCTTTATTATTAGTTTATTTGAAAAACAAAAATGGATAATTGCCGTGAGATTTTAGCCGATGGCCTGGCTTTTTTAGGCCTGGATACAGATGCGGAAAAACTGGAATTGTTACTGCGCTTTATCACCCTGATTGAAAAATGGAACAAGGCCTATAACCTCACTGCCATTCGCGATAACGCAGAAATGGCGCGTCTGCATATTTTGGACAGTTTGGCTATTTTGCCGCATTTGCACGGCAAACGTTTGATTGATATTGGTACCGGTGCAGGCTTGCCGGGAATTCCGTTGGCGATTTTCCGCCCCGACATGGAGTTTGTGTTGCTTGACAGCAATGCGAAAAAAACCCGCTTCGTGCAGCAGGCAATTCTGGAATTGAAACTGAAAAATGCCTGCGTAATCCATAGCCGGGTTGAAAGTTATCAACCGAGTGAAAAATTTGATTCAGTAACCTGTCGTGCTTTTGCCAGCATGAGCGATATTTTGAAACTCACGGCGCATTTGCTGAATAAAGATGGCATGTTGTTAGCCATGAAAGGGCAGCAACCGGATGAAGAGCTCGCCGGGCTAAAAAACAAATATCAAATTGTGCCGATTGTGGTGCCGAATGTAGCGGCGGAAAGATGTCTGGTTTGCATTTCTGCCGGTACCGAGAACTGCTAACAAACAATTCTGCGGTGCGATGCTGAACTTGAAAAAGTAACCATCACATTACCAAATCAGCTGTTGCTGATTCGGGTTTGCTTACTTTATCACCCCGCCAGAAAAATCCAGCTGTTTCCAGGCTTCAAATAAGATGACTGCAACCGTATTGGATAAATTAAGACTGCGACTGCTCGTCTGCATTGGCAAATAAAGCTTCTGACTGTCATCAAGACTTGCCAGAACATCGGCAGGCAAACCGCGTGTTTCAGGTCCAAACAACAGCACATCACCCTCTTTAAATTTCACCGAGCTGTAAACCGTCTGGCCTTTGGTAGTCAGCGCAAACAAGCGTTGCGGCTGTTGTGTTTCAAGAAAAGCCGCTAAAGACTGATGCTGCTGCACATTAACCCATTCGTGATAATCAAGACCGGCGCGACGCAGTTTTTTATCTTCCAGCTCAAAACCCAGCGGTTTGATTAAATGCAGCTGTGCGCCAGTGTTGGCGCACAAGCGGATGATATTGCCCGTATTAGCCGGAATTTCCGGCTGATATAAAACAATATGTAACATCAGTTAAGGTTTGGCAGGCACTGCTTCCAGTTTCCAGATTTCGCGATTGTATTCGCCAATGGTTCTGTCAGTGGAAAACTTGCCGCTCGATGCGCAGTTTAAAATGCTCATCCGGGTCCAGCGATCTTTGTTTTGATAGGCAACCTCTACCTGTTTTTGCGCTTCAACATAACTGCGAAAATCTGCAATCGTCATCCAGGGGTCGTGCGGACTTTTGATTGAATTAATTACATCAGCAAAAATCCCGGGCTCAAATTGACTAAAATGATTGGATTCCAGCAAGTTGATAACCCGTTGTAAATCTTCATCGGCATTTATCATTTCCCAAGGATTGTAATGGGGACGCAATTCTTGCACCTGTTCTTCAGTCAAACCGAACAGAAAGAAATTTTCCGCCCCGACTTCTTCACGAATTTCAATATTCGCCCCGTCCAAAGTGCCGATGGTCAAGGCACCGTTCATCATGAACTTCATGTTGCCGGTACCGGAAGCTTCTTTGCCGGCGGTAGAAATCTGCTCGGACAAATCTGCTCCCGGACAGATTCTTTCCATCGCCGAAACCCGGTAATTAGGCAGGAAAATTAATTTTAATTTATCGCCCACCGCCGGATCATTGTTAATTACGTTGCCGACATTGTTAATTAACTTAATAATTTTTTTCGCCATCGCATAACCTGGCGCGGCTTTCCCGGCAATCAATACGCAGCGGTCTGTCCAGTTTGCGGTGTCACCCCGTTTAATCCGGTCATAAAGATGAATCACATGCAGAACATTAAGCAGTTGGCGTTTATATTCATGAATTCGTTTTACCTGAATATCAAACAAAGCATTTACATTGATATCCAAACCAAGCTCTTCTTTCTTGTAATCAATTAAGCGCTGCTTGGCATCCTGTTGTACTTGACTCCAAGCTTTGCGGAAATTTTTATCATCTGCAAAAGGCTTGAGTTTTGCCAGTTGTGACAAGTCTGTCAGCCAGCCATCACCGATAGTTTTGGTAATCAGCTCTGCCAATTCTGGATTGCAACCGGCCAGCCAGCGTCTGGGGGTTACTCCGTTGGTTTTGTTGTTGAATTTACTTGGCCACAACTCATAAAAATCTCTGAACAAGCCTTGTTGCAACAGTTGCGAATGCAGCTCTGCCACACCATTGACTGAATAACTGCCGACAATTGCCAGATAAGCCATCCGTACTTGTTTGTCCGGGCCTTCTTCGATAATCGACATCCGGCTTAAGCGCTCACCATCACCCGGCCAACGAGTAGCAACTTCTGCCAGAAAATGCGCGTTAATTTCAAAAATGATTTCCATCAAACGCGGCAATAAATATTGCATTAACCCGACCGACCATTTTTCCAACGCTTCCGGCAACAAAGTATGGTTAGTATACGCCATGGTTTTGCTGGTAATCGCCCAAGCCTCTTTCCACGACAGCTTTTGCTCATCAATCAGCAAGCGCATTAATTCTGCCACCGCGATACTTGGATGCGTATCATTCAACTGGAAGCAGTTTTTTTCTGCAAACTGACTGAAATCACGACCGCGCCGTCCGATCCAGGAGCCAATCACATCCTGCAAGCTGGCGGAGGCAAGTAAATATTGCTGGCGCAATCTTAAAACCTTGCCATTTTCGTTCGCATCATTAGGGTAAAGCACCATGGTGATGTTTTCCGCACTATTTTTGGCGGCAACCGCTTCGGCATAATCACCGGCGTTGAACTCCTGCAAATCAAAACTGGAAGTGGCAGTGGCTTTCCATAACCTCAAAGTATTAACGGTATGGTTTTGATAGCCCGGAACCGGTGTGTCATAAGGCACGGCTAACACATCATGGGTATCTATCCAATGACTTACTTTTTCACCTTTTTCATTGGTGTATTGCTCGACCCGGCCGCCAAATTTAATTTTTTGCGCATATTCCAATCGCTCAATTTCCCAAACGTTGCCGTTTTTCAGCCAGTGGTCAGGGTTTTCAACCTGTTCGCCATTAACAATGGTCTGGGAAAACATGCCATATTCATAACGCAAGCCATAACCGGTGACAGGTAATTGCAAAGTCGCACAACTGTCAATGAAACAGGCAGCTAAACGCCCTAAACCGCCATTGCCCAAGCCTGCGTCAGCCTCAGCGTCAACCAGCTCTTCCAGTTCCAGCCCCAAGTCATATAAAGCTTTGCTGATAACGTCATTTACACCCAGATTCAGCATGGCATTGCTTAAGCCCCGCCCCATTAAAAACTCCATCGACAGATAAAATCCGCGCTTGCAGTTGCTGGTACGGTAAGCGTTATAGGTATCTTTCCATCTTTCAATCAAACGGTCGCTAATGGCCATTGCCAAAGCTTCATACGCATAATGCAAGGAACGGCAATTAGCATCCCGACCTAAACGATGCCCGTAATAACGTTTAAAGTCTTCGATGAAATCCTTTTTAGCCAAGCCAAGATGGGGAAGTTTGCTGATGTCAACGTGAGGTTTGCTTTTTTCAAAATTTCTATGAGGCATGATGATACCGGAGGTGAAAGGTTGATGAGTAAAGACTCAAAACGGCGCCTGAAAGCCTGATGACGCTGACGGTCAGCTATCAGGCTTTCTGCTTGAATTTGGCTTAGGTTAGTTTGCCATGACATTGCTTGAATTTTAACCCTGAACCACAAGGACAAGGATCATTACGGGCCACTTTGTTTTCGTCAGTAACAGAAAACTGCTCAAAGTCGACTGCGGCATTGCTCAAAACACTTTGCTCTGAGATTTCAGAGGTCTCTTCCGTATGCAGTTCGGCAGCTAAAAAGGGTGGAATTTCAGCATGTTCAAAATGCACTTCGGCTTCATCTTCTTCCTGCTCTGAAGATTCGGCATACTCAACAGCCTGACTTATTTTGAGCTTGGATAAAATGCGGATAACTTCATACTTAATATCTTCCAGCAAACTGGTGAACATTTCAAAAGATTCACGCTTGTATTCCTGCTTCGGATCTTTTTGTGCATAGCCTCTGAAATGGATACCCTGCCGCAGATAATCCATCGCCGCTAGATGCTCTTTCCATGAATGATCCAGTACCTGCATCATGACTGATTTTTCTACGCCTCTTAATGCACTTGCGGTAACAGCCTGTTCTTTTTCCTGATACTGGCCTTCCAGGGTTGCAATAATCCGTTGCCGCAGGCCTTCTTCGTGCAGGCTTTTTTCTTCTGCCAGCAGCTGTTTCAATGGCATATCCAGGTTAAAATCATTGCGCAACTGCTGTTCCAGCCCTTCAATATCCCACTGCTCTTCCATTGTTTTGGGAGGAATATAGCGAGTGATTACATAATTAAGGACATCCTGGCGAATGGCAATGATAATTTCAGAAATATCATCCGCAGCCATCAACTCATTGCGCTGGGTGTAAATCACTTTCCGCTGGTCATTGGCAACATCGTCATAAGCGAGAATTTCTTTGCGGATATCGAAGTTGCGTGCTTCAACTTTGCGCTGGGCATTTTCAATGGCACGGGTTACCCAAGGATGCTCGATGGCCTCGCCTGTTCCCATACCGAGCTTTTGCATGATTCCCGCCACTTTGTCCGAGGCAAAAATCCGCATCAGGTCATCTTCCAAAGACAGGTAAAAACGGCTGGAGCCTGGATCACCCTGCCGACCGGAACGACCGCGCAACTGATTGTCAATCCGGCGCGACTCATGGCGTTCCGAACCAACGACATGCAGACCGCCGCTGGCCACAACCTGATTATGCCGCTCCAGCCACGCTCCGCGCACTTTGTCTTTTTCCTCCTGGCTTGCCCCCTCGCCCAAAGCGGCAAGTTCGGCTTCCAGATTGCCTCCTAACACAATGTCTGTTCCACGACCTGCCATGTTGGTAGCAATGGTGATGGCATTAGGCATCCCGGCCAAGGCGATAATGTGAGCTTCACGCTCATGCTGCTTTGCATTCAACACTTCATGTTTAATGCCTTGCTGGCTAAGAATATTTGAAATTAACTCTGAGTTTTCAATTGAGGTGGTTCCGACCAATACCGGCTGGCCACGACTGAGGCATTCCTTTATATCTTCAACTACGGCATGGTATTTTTCTTTAGCGGTCAAAAAAACCACGTCGCCTAAATCCCTGCGAATCATCGGCCGGTGAGTTGGAATAACCACCACTTCCAAACCATAAATTTTGTTCAGCTCAAAAGATTCGGTATCGGCAGTGCCCGTCATACCGGAAAGTTTTTCGTACAGGCGGAAATAGTTCTGGAAGGTAATAGAGGCTAAGGTTTGATTTTCACTTTGAACTTCAACGTTTTCTTTGGCTTCGATAGCTTGGTGCAATCCCTCCGACCAACGTCGTCCAGACATCACCCGCCCGGTGAATTCATCTACAATCACAACCTCGCCATTGTGAACAATGTAGTGAACATCTCTATGAAACAGGGTATGAGCACGTAATGAAGCGCTTAGATAGTGCATCAGGCGGATATTGGCAACGTCATACAGACTTTCATCTTCAGCCATTAATCCATGCTCAATCATCAATTGCTCAACACGTTCATGACCTTGCTCGGTTAAATGAACCTGTTTGGTTTTTTCGTCAACTGAATAATCGCCGTCTGCTTCCTGCTCTTTGGTTTCTTCAATTGTTGACCTGGTTAAAAAAGGTACGATTTTATTAACCTTGAAATAAATTTCGGTACCTTCATCGGTCGGACCTGAAATAATCAGCGGAGTTCTGGCTTCGTCAATCAGAATCGAATCAACTTCGTCAATAATGGCAAAATGCAAATCGCGCTGGACTTTTTGATCGAGGCTAAACGCCATGTTGTCACGTAAATAATCAAAGCCGAACTCATTATTCGTGCCATAAGTGATATCCGCCGCATAAGCTTCACGGCGTTCGGCTTGATTCAACTCATTGAGAATAACCCCGGTAGTCAATCCTAAAAAGCCATATAATCTGGACATCATGGCCGAATCACGTGATGCCAAATAATCATTCACTGTGACTATATGGACGCCACGACCGGGTAAGGCATTCAGATAAGCAGCCAAGGTTGCCATTAAGGTTTTACCCTCACCGGTTTTCATTTCCGCGATTTTGCCATTATTCAGCACCATCCCGCCGATAAGCTGCACATCAAAATGCCGCATTCCAAATACTCGGGTAGAGGCCTCTCTTACTGCGGCAAATGCCTCAGGAATCAGGCTGTCGAGCTTTTCTCCTTGAGCAAGGCGGTCGCGAAACTCCTGGGTTTTTGCTTTTAACGCCTCATCAGACATGTTTTCGTATGCGGAAGCCAATGCGTTGATCTTGCCGACCACCTTCATTTTCTTCTTTACAAGTCTGTCATTCCGACTCCCTACTACAAATTTAACCAGTTTACCGAGCATACTTTTTTCCGGTGAATTAAATCAAAATTAACAATTATATACCTTATCTTTAGATTTTTTCCAGACAAATACCGGACAAACAAATATCAGCAATTCCCACATCAGATAATTGAGGTGCACTTAGCATGATATAACCACTGCTTTGAAAAGTATCTTTGCCGTTAGCCAACAAGCTATCAAGCTTGATAATCCATCATCTGAAAAGAAATCCTTAATATTTAACGCCACGAAAGAGGGTAATAACTAGAACAGCAAAAAAACAAATTATTGATTTTAAACAGTCTTGAGCTTTCGCATCATTTAAATGAAAACTTTAATTTCTGAAAATTTGCAATGCTTATGCTATACTCTAAGTACTTACATTTTTTATTCAGTTTGTAAGGATGTTTTAGTCGAAAGACTAAGTTGTAGGGTTTTGGTATTTTCCAAAATTATATTTTATTTATCCAGATAACTATCATGACAAAAATCAACAAAACTTCTTTAGCGATTGCAATCAGTGCTTTATTAATGTCTTCAGCTGTATTGGCAGCAGATGCAGCAGCTCCAGCAGCGGCAGCTCCAGCAGGGCCTGAATCTCGGCCGTGGTCCAGTCATGCCGCACGGTGAGAGGCGCAGGCTGAGTGGCAGGACGGGCGGGGGTGAGGGTCAAGACTGGGGAGGCAACTCAGGCGCTGGTGGCATCGACGCCGCCGAAGCGGCGCTGACGGCCCTGGTAATCAAGCAGGGCAGCGTGCAGGGTCTTCTGGTCGAAGTCAGGCCATAGCACATCGGTCATGTGCAGCTCGGCGTAGGCCAGCTGCCAGAGCAGGAAGTTGCTGATGCGCTGCTCACCGCTGGTGCGGATCAGCAGGTCGGGATCGCACTCACCGGCCGTGTGCAGCTGGGCGGCGAACAGGCCGTCGTCGATGGTGGCCGGATCCAGCTCGCCGCGGGCGGCCCGTTCCGCCAGCTGGCGAGCGGCACGCACCAGCTCGGCGCGGCCGCCGTAGTTGGTGCATACGTTGAAGTGAATCCCGGTGTTGCTGGCCGTGCGCGCCGTGGCGTTGGCGATCAACTCGCGCAGGCCGGCGGGCAGGGGCTCGAGATCACCCAGGAAGCGGATGCGCACCTGCTCCTGCTCCAACGCTTCCAGCTCACGCGCCAGCACCCGCTCGAACAGGGTCATCAGGAAGCCCACCTCCTCGCCGGGGCGGTTCCAGTTCTCGGTGGAGAAGGCGTAGGCGGTGAGGGCGCCGATGCCCCAGTCGGAGCAGAGGCGCAGGGTGCGCTTGAGGGCCTCCACACCCTCCCGGTGCCCCATCACCCGGGGCAGGCCGCGCCGGCTGGCCCAGCGGCCGTTGCCATCCATGATCACGGCCACGTGGTCTGGCAGCCGTGTGGGGTCGAGATCCGCCGGCAGAGGGCTGCGCCTGCTGGCTGGGGTGGTCGCCAGGGCGCGACTCATCCGCGGGTCTCCGGCGTGTCCTTCGCCACGCTACGTCCAGCGGCGAGGGTCTCCGTGAGCAGATCGTGCAGGCGGCTGCTGGTGATCGGCCGTTCCAGCCTCCCCTGGCTGGCCAGCGACAGGGTACCCGTCTCCTCCGACACCACGATCGCCAGGCAGCGATCAAAGCGCTCGGTGAGTCCCAGCGCCGCCAGATGGCGGGTGCCATAGCGGTTCAGACCCTGGCGCGAGAGGGGCAGGATCACGCCCGCCGCCACGATGCGGTTGGCCTTCACCAGCACCGCCCCATCGTGCAGCGGGGTGTCGGCGGCAAACAGGTTGAGCAGCAGATCCACCGACAGCTGGGCATCGAGAGGAATGCCCGGATTGAGGAAATCCTCAGGGCGCAGGTCGCTGCCCACGTCCACCACGATCAGGGCCCCGCGGCGCGCCTGGGAGAGCCGTCCCGCGGCCTCGCTGAGCACCCCCACCGAGCCCGAGAGCAGCTGATCGCCATTGCGGCTGCCGAACAGCACCGCCAGGCGGCCCGTGCCCAACAGCTCCATCAGCCGCCGCAGTTCCCCCTGCCACAGAATCGCCAGGGCCAGGCTGCAGGCCAGCACCAACGCGTCCACCAGCTTGGCGGTGAGCGGCAGGTCGGCGTAGCGCTGCACCGCCCAGGCGAACGCCACCAGCAGCAGGTAGCCCCGCAGCAACCACAGGGTGCGGGGCTCGGTCACGCGCCCGAGCACCAGCACCCCCAGCCCCACGGCGAACAGCAGATCCACGATCAACCGCACGTCGATCGGCAGGACTCCCGGAGCGGCAGCGAGGGAGAGGGGAAGGGAGACGTGCAGCAGATCAATCAGCCGCAGCGCCCCCACATCACCTCCTGAACGTTGAGCTCAGGCTACCGGCGCGAGCCTGGCGGGCAGAACGTCGTAGCGCAGAAGGTCTTCCGGCTGTTCGCGCCGCTGCACCAGCTCCGCCTGGGCCTCACCCACCAGCACCGCCGCAGGCCGGGGAATGCGGTTGTAATTGGAGCCCATCGAGGCGTTGTAGGCGCCGGTGGCCAGCACCACCAGCACATCCCCGCAGGTGGCGGGGGGCAGCTGGGTGTCCTTGAGCAGCACGTCGCCGGATTCGCAGTGTTTTCCGGCCACGGTCACGGTTTCGCTGGCCTCGGCCGTGGGTCGGTCGGCCAGCAGCGCCGTGTACTGCGATTGATAGGTGATGGGGCGGGGATTGTCGCTCATGCCGCCATCCACCGACAGATAGGTGCGGATGCCGGGAATCTCCTTGCGGCTGCCGATCGCGTAGAGCGTGACGCCCGCCGTGGCCACCAGGGAACGACCGGGCTCACACAGCAGCCGCGGCAGCTCCAGGCCTCGCTCGCGGCAGGCGGACACCACCGCCTCGGCCACGGTGCGCACCCATGCGTCGATGCTCGGCGGATCGTCGCTGGCGACATAGCGGATCCCCAGGCCGCCACCCACGTTGAGGTCGGCCACGGGATGGCCGAGGGAGCGGGCCAGCTGCAGGGCGTCGGCCATCACGCCGGCCAGATCGCGGTGGGGCTGGAGCTCGAAGATCTGGGAACCGATGTGGGCATGGAGGCCGGTGAGCCGGGCCCAGCGGCAGTCCTGCAGCTGGCGCAGCACCGCGTCGAGCTGGTCGGGGTCGAAGCCGAACTTGCTGTCGAGATGCCCCGTGCGGATGTACTCGTGCGTGTGGCACTCGATGCCCGGGGTGAAGCGCAGCATCAGGCGCACGGGCTCACGGAACCCGGGGGCGAGCTCGGCCAGGAGCTCCAGATCGCGCCAGTTGTCGGCCACCACGGTGACGCCGCGCTCGGCGGCCAGGGCCAGCTCCTCGCGCGACTTGTTGTTGCCATGCAGCACGATCCGCGCCGCCGGCATGCCGCCCTGCAGGGCCGTGAGCAGCTCACCGGCGCTCACCGCATCGAGACCCAAACCCTCGGCGGCCACCAGGGCCGTGATCGCCAGCGAGCTGTTGGCTTTGGAGGCGTAAAGGGCAAGAGAGGGCCCGGGATAGTGCTGCTGCAGGGCCTCGCGGTAGGCGCGGCAGGTGCCGCGCAGGGTGGCCTCATCGAGCACATACAACGGTGTGCCGTAGGTGCGGGCCAGATCGCTCAGCCGGCAACCGCCCACCTCCAGCCGTCCCTCGCTGTCGAGGCTGGCCGTCACCGGCGCCAGGTTGCGGTTCGGACTCGCCGTGTCGCGCGCGGCTTCCAAGGGTTGGCTGCCCACCCGGGGCTCACAGGAGATCACCATGGCGAGGCGGCAACCAAACGGCCTTTGAATGTACGGAATGTCCCCGGCCGGCGGCCGCGAGCCACAAACGGCTGAGGAGAGCCTGCGGCTTGCCAGCCTGGAGCCAGCGGATCTCGAGACCTGCCTGGTGCTCGACCAACGCTGCCTGGGCGGGCTGTGGAGCGCCAGCCAGTGGAGCACCGAACTGGCGGAGCCCCAGCGACCCGGCCTGGGCGTCTGGCAGCACGGGCAGCTGGTGGCGATGGCCTGCGGCTGGCTGATCCTCGACGAGCTGCACATCACGCTGGTGGCGGTGGATCCCGCCCAGCGGCGGCGGGGCCTGGCGCGGCGACTGCTCACGGCCCTCTTCCAGGAAGGCCGCAGCCGCGGCGCCGAACGCGCCACGCTGGAGGTGGCGAGCAGCAACGCCGCCGCCCTCGCCCTCTACCGCCAGGCGGGCTTTCTGGAGGCGGGCCGCCGTCGCGGTTACTACCGCAACGGTGACGACGCCCTGATCCAATGGCTGAAGCTGCACACTTAGATCGCTAGCGCAGAAGATGGCTAGCGCAGATGGATCGCTAGCGCAGAGGTGCGGATAACCACCCTTTCTTGTTGCTGAAATCACCCAGATCCGTGATTTCCAATGAGTCGAAACAACCGTCAGAGCGCTGGCACCGCAAGGGATCTGCAGCAGATCACCGACAAGCCGCAACCCCAGCAGAACCCTGATAGGTTAGGGGAACGTGCAACAGGCCCCGGCCCATGTTCGAGCGGTTTACCGAGAAGGCCATCAAGGTGATCATGCTGGCCCAGGAAGAGGCCCGCAGGCTGGGGCACAACTTCGTGGGCACCGAGCAGATCCTGCTCGGTCTGATCGGCGAAGGGACCGGCGTGGCCGCAAAGGTGCTCAAGTCGATGGGCGTCAACCTCAAGGACGCCCGGGTGGAAGTGGAGAAGATCATCGGCCGCGGTTCGGGCTTTGTGGCGGTGGAGATTCCGTTCACGCCCAGGGCGAAACGCGTGCTGGAGCTCTCCCTTGAGGAGGCCCGCCAACTGGGGCATAACTACATCGGCACCGAGCACCTGCTGCTGGGTCTGATCCGCGAGGGCGAGGGCGTGGCCGCCCGGGTGCTGGAGAACCTCGGCGTCGACCTGGCCAAGGTGCGCACCCAGGTGATTCGCATGCTCGGCGAGACCGCCGAGGTGGCGGCCGGCGGCGGTGGGGGCAAGGGCTCCACCAAGACCCCCACCCTCGACGAGTTCGGCAGCAACCTCACCCAGCAGGCCGCCGACGGCAAGCTCGACCCCGTGGTGGGCCGCCAGCACGAAATCGAGCGGGTGATCCAGATCCTGGGCCGCCGCACCAAGAACAACCCGGTGCTGATCGGCGAACCCGGCGT
>CAIQWF010000127.1 GCA_903875455.1 uncultured Pseudomonadota bacterium | reverse complement strand
TTTAGGTCGTAAATCGGATGGTGTTCCCGGTCCTAAAGCTATCTGGGAGGGATTGGAGAAAATTCGCCATTATGCGGTTGGGATTGAAGTCGGGAGGGCGGTTTATGCGCCTTGATGTGAGATGTGGGTAATCGTGTGCCTATAAGCCTTGATTTTACTCATAACTACAAGAAAAACGTCTGTTTATCTTGTACACTGAAAACCGCTCAAACAAAGCAAAAAATGTACAAGAAAACTCATTGAGAAAATCTACGCAAGATTGTAACCTCACTCTTATCTTTTCTTGTATATTGAATTTATCATGCTGGTTGGTTATGTCCGTGTCTCCAAGAACGATGACACTCAAACTCTATCGCCGCAGATTGACGCTATGCTGGACATAGCTTCACAAAGCTCAATTTCTTCAAAAATGTTAGAGCCAAACTTTGTAACAATAAATTGCAGTTGGGTGCGCGGATATTCGTTGAGGATGGAACTCATTTTGAAAGGCTTTCATGTTAAGTTAAATTTAAATCGGATGATTGATTAGGCTTGAACTAATAACCAAGGTTTTACCACAACCGCCCACACTGTCATGTCGTCTGCCAGCCAAGCTTTAGCTTGTTCATCTGTTACTTTGCCTATCTTATTTTCATTTAACCATTGTGCAACCTGCTGTTTGTTGTCCTGCGCAAATTGATAGGCAACTTCAACCAAATCCAGTTCAGACGAAATGGCAATCGCTTCGCCTTTAGCAAAAAAGCGTTGTAGCTCTTGCCAGCGGATTTGAGAGGTTTCCAGATTTACTTTTTCGCGCATCAGGTCTGTTTCTGCTTGAGTTATCATGGTTGTTGGTATTTTTAGTGATTTGTTTACGACAAGAAAAGTTACTCGACTATTTTATAATAACAACTCGATTTATTTGCGACTCAATAACTTCAAATTTTTGGAGAACAGCAATAACAACAAAATTTCATTCAGGTGATTTTGATAAAACGCCGTTCTGTCTTCGTTATTATCCCTGAACGTTTACATCATAAAAATGTCCAGAACACCGGCAGCAAGCAGGCTTATTCTTCCGAAAGAAAATATGTGCTAGGAACGCGGCTATTCTATGGTTGAAGACCAGCGGATAGATTAGGAAGCAGGGGGGGGATATATTCAAGTGAGGGCTTGACATCATCTCGTTCATCTTGATGCAGATAAACCCGCTAAATATATTGCTTATGAGAACGCGCCGATGCTGCAAAATATGGGAATGCTGGCTTTGCGCGAGGAGGTTTGAGGAGACAGAATATTCTATTTTTGCTCGGGTCAGTATCTACAAAAAATCGTCATCCCGTAGAAGTGTGGATATTTATTCACATGGAGATGATGTTTCAATTGTAGAAAAACGATAAAAGCAGATGAGCGATAACGTGTGATGAGCTATCTTTCTGACGATAAAAGTTTGGAATTCATTTTCACTGCACTGAAACAAACTTCAGGTGCTTTTCAGCAAAATACACCGCGCCATCAATCTCTTTGAGCCGCAATCCTTGCAAACGCTGCCCAAAACACACCGGACTTTGACATTCGCCGGTGGTCGGTTCAAAAATAAATCCGTGCATTGAGCAACGCAGATAGTTTCCAGTTTCATCAAAAATTGCATCCTGCTCACAATTTAGCGGTCGGTGCATGTGCATACAATGATTGATATAAGCGTAAACATTATTTTCAAAAATAAAAACAATCGCCGAAGTCGGCTGATTTTTAAACTCAATCTGCCGTACTAAAAATCTGATTTGTTCCAATTCCTGCCGTGCAATAGTTCGGACAGTTTTTAAAAATAGAGGAAATCTTAAATTCAGAGGAAAATGTAGCTACCAACCTCTGTACAT
>CAIQWF010000126.1 GCA_903875455.1 uncultured Pseudomonadota bacterium | reverse complement strand
TCAGGTGGCCGAGTTACAAATTCGTGCCGCTCTATTAAATCGTTTCACTTATCTTGGCACACCCATGACAGTTGCTATAGCATAAAACTGTTTTGGGGTTGGGGAGGCTTGGAACAAATTTGATTTGTGCAACAAAGCCGCAGCAAACAATAAGTTTAAGCTTTATTTTTTAGCGGGCTCTGCGGCTTTTTTATCAGCGGCTACAGGAGCGGCGGCTTTATCAGCAGCAGGTGCGGTAGCTTCTGTTTTTGCAGGTTCAGCCGGTTTATCCGCAGGTGCTGCCGCTTTGTCAGTTGCAGGAGCTTTCGCTTCTGTTTTGGCGGGCTCTGCTGGTTTATCGGTTGCAGGTGCAGCAGCATCTGCCGGTTTCGCTGCGGCATCAGTGCCTGGAGTGGCAGGTTTTGCTTCTTCAGCTTTAGGCTCTTCCACTGACATCAGGATTTCAACTTTGGCCTGTTTGCGCAAGCCTTCCAGCATGGCCTGGACTTTTTGTTGCTGCAACATGGGGCGCAGTTGGTCTTTCACCGCATCAAATGCCGGCGGCGTTTGCGCTCTGGAATCTTCTCTCAAAATCACATGCCAGCCGAATTGGGTTTGTACCGGTGTCTGAGTGAATTTACCTTTTTCCAGTGCTGCCACGGCTTTAGAGAAAGGCTCTACCATTTGCCCTTCAGTAAACCAGCCTAAATCGCCGCCTTGATCTTTAGACGGGTCAAGCGAGTGTTTTTTCGCCAACTCTTCAAATTTACCGCCTTTGCCTAATTCAGCAATGATTTTTTTCGCTTCATCTTCAGTTTTCACCAAAATATGCCGGGCTTTGTATTCTGTGCCTGACATTTTGCCGACAACTTCCTTATCGTATGCGGTTTTTAAATCAGCATCAGAAATCGGATTGGCTTTCAGGTAATCCTGCAAATCGGCCTGAGACAATAAAGAACGCTCCGCCATATCGATACGGGCTTTCACTTCGCCGGATTGATCAAGATTTTTCTTATGGGCATCCTGAACCAGTAATTCCCGTTGAATCAACTCTTCCAGCAACTGTTTTTTAGGAAATTTCTGTCCTTGGGCGCGGATAGCAATTTCATCTTCCAGAGTTTTAAACGCTGTTTTGCTGATAGCTGTGCCGTTTACAATCGCCACTGCATCTTCTTTGGCGACAGCAGGAGATTCAGCAGCGGGTGCTGGGGCTGGGGTCGCGACAGCAGGTGCAGGCGTAGTTGCAGTGGTAGCGGGCTCCTGATTGCAGCCAGCTAATAACGCGCCGCCCATTAACAGATATGGAATTAACTTTTTATTCATTTGTGGTTCCTGTGGTGTGTTCAGAAGGAGTTAAAGCATTAATGCCCAAGGCGTGAATTTCATCTTTCATCATGTCGCCCAACGCGGCATAAATCAGTTGATGACGTTGCACTAGCGATTTGCCGTCAAAAATCTCGGCAACAATGGTGACATTATAATGACCGCCACCTTTGCGCGCCCCTGCATGTCCGGCATGAGCGGCACTGTGATCAATAATTTCAAGCAGCTGCGGGTTAAGTTCTGTGGTTAGTTTTTGTCTAATTAATTCAGTTGTCATTGCGGAAAGACTTGTTTAAAAGGATTAACAACAACACGCGCATACACGCCTGCTGCGATATAAGGGTCGGTATCTGCCCATTGCTGCGCCTGTTGCAGACTGTCAAATTCAGCCACAATCAGGCTGCCGGTAAACCCTGCACTGCCTGGGTCGTTGCTGTCGACAGCAGGGAGAGGGCCTGCCAGCACCAACTTGCCGGCATTTTGCAAAGCTTGTAAACGAGCGAGGTGAGCAGGGCGCACGGAAAGCCTTTTTTCCAGACTGTCTGGCACATCTTCACCGATAATTGCATATAACACGGTTTATTCCTCTGGGTCAGGGATATATTTATAAAGGAAAAGCATTTGCACAAAAATGAACAACACCATCAGAACCGGTACGCCAATGGTTTTAAACGTTACCCAGTCATTGGTACTATAGTGTTCCATGACATATAAATTCAGAAAGCCGACGGAGATAAAAAACAATGCCCAAACCAGATTCAAGCGTTTCCAGATTAGCTTTGGCAAAACCAAAGCCTCGCCCATCATCCGTTCAATAAACGGTTTTTCGCCGATAAACTGGCTGCCCAAAAAAGCGATACCAAACAGCCATTCGATTAAGGTCAGCTTCCATTTGATGAATTTTTCATCATGCAAATAAAGCGTTGCTCCCCCCATTACCAGAATCAGACCTAAGGTAATCCATTGCATGGTTTCTACCTTGCGGTATTTGAACCAGTTATAGCCAACTTGGGCCAAAGTCGCCACAATCACCACCGCAGTGGCAACATAAATGTCATAAAGCTTGAAGGCAATAAAAAATAACAGGATAGGGAAAAATTCAAACAACTGTTTTTTCATGTTCAGATTAAAAATGCGAAAAGGGGAAAAATAAAATATTACAGGGATATTATCTAAAACATAGACATTGCTTGAGTTTGACTGGCTAAGCGCGGGGGGAAATGCTTTAAAATTGCAGGCATTACTTAGAGTTCATAATGGCACATTGTAAGTTTTTTACTTGAGTTTGTACATGATGGCCGCTCTGTTTCTGTTAAAATGCTCTCATTTTTGGAGATTATTTGTGGATAAAGCAACTCAAACTGAACTGGAAGCGGCAGCTTTTAGAGAGCTTATCAAACATTTGCAAAAACATACTGAAGTACAGAATATTGATCTGATGATTCTGGCTGATTTTTGTCGCAACTGTTTGGCAAAATGGTACACCGCCGCAGCGCAAGAGCGTGGCGTAGCTGTTGATTATGAACAGGCCCGCGAAATGATCTACGGAATGCCATACCAGGAATGGAAAGAAAAATATCAGCTTGAAGCTACCGCCGAACAATTGGCCGCCTATCAAGCCAAACAACAAGGGAAAGCTTAAACCATGTCCGAAAAATCACGCTATCAGGCGATGTTTTCAGGGGTGATAGTACAGGAATATCACACACTCAGTCTGATTTGCCCGTTAGCTGCGCAAATGAGCCGTCTGGTAGGAGAAGCCGTTGCCGATTACAGCCAGTCCCATCCGCACATTCTTAATGTTGTGGAGTTAGGTGGCGGCACAGGTATTACCACAACCGCGATTTTATCCGCCGGTGAAAATCTGACTGTAACCAGCGTTGATAATGAACCGACCATGCAAGCCCAGGCCAAAAGCAATCTGCAAACATGGCAGGAGCAAGGGCGACTGAAGTTTTCTGGCCATGATGCGTTAACGGCATTGCAAGAATTGCCCGATAACAGCGTTGATATTGTGGCCAGCGCTTATACTTTGCACAATTTTTTAGACAGCTATAGAGCGCAAGTGATTGGCGAAATTTTTCGGGTGTTAAAAAGTGGCGGGCAGTTTATCAATGGCGACCGCTACGGGCTGGACGATATTTCTGCGCATACTTTGACCATACAGCATGAACTGGCGGGCTATTTTAAGGTATTCACTGCGCAAAATCGGTTGGATTTGCTGGAACAATGGACGATCCATTTATTTTCGGATGAGTCTGAAAATCACATCATGCGGGAAAGTTTTGCCCTGAAGCAATTGGCTCAAGCCGGATTTATCAACATCCAGTTATCACATCGGGCGGAAGTCAATGCCTTGGTGACTGCTATAAAGCCTTAAGCGCGGAAAAGCAATAAGGGCGTGGAGTACAAAACAGGTTTTGTACTCCAAACTATTCAACGCACAGGCAAGGCAATCGGTTTAACTTTAACGGTGTTACTTTGGCTGCGCGGCAGGTGTTGCTGGAGCGACTGTGGCAGGTGCAGGTGTTGTTGCAGGTGCCGGAGTGTTGGTATTAGCCGGATTGCTATTGCTGGCCGGTTGAGTGTTCCCGGTTGCCGGTGCAGCATTAGTTGGCACTGTCAGCAACATTGTTGCTGGTTCTTTCTTTTCTTTGCCGGCTTCAATATCTTTCGCCAGTTTTGCCTGGGCTTCCGCTATTTTCTTTTCGTCAACCGGAGCTATTTTTAAAGTATGCTCATCGGGTTTAGAGCCTTTGCAAGGCTTTTCCTGATAAGTATATTGGCCTTCTATTTTTCCCGGACACTTGTAAACTTTGGCCTGCGCCACGCCAACACTTAGCATTAGCAGCATTAATAACGAAGTCATTATTTTCATGTTTTATCCTCATTAAGACATCAAATTGTAAAATCCAACCTATTGCATTTTTAGCATGAAACTGCCATTAACTCAAACTCAGGGGCCAGAACCTAAAAGCAGTTCCACCCTGTGTTATGATTGTAGCTGTTTTCCCTAGAAAAGATTATTCTAAAAGCAACAAAAATATAATTCTTGAGTTCAAAATGAAAAAAATAAAAGTTTTATTTGTTTGCATGGGCAATATTTGCCGTTCTCCTACTGCCGAAGGGGTGTTTACCCTGTTGGTGAAAGAGAAAAACCTGCATGATTTTTTTGAGATTGATTCTGCGGGCACCCATGCCTATCATGTTGACGAAGCCCCCGATTTACGCGCCCAAAAAGCCGCCCGCGATCGTGGTATTGAGTTATCGCATTTACGCGCCAGACAGGTGACTTATGGCGATTTTGCCGATTTCGATTATCTCTTGGTAATGGATGATGATAATTACGATACCTTGATTAGCAAATGTCCTGCTGAATATAAAAACAAGATTAACTATTTGCTCGATTATGCGACCGAGGTGAATTTTCGCGAAGTGCCCGACCCTTATTATGGCGGTCAATATGGGTTTGAGCGGGTGCTGGACATGGTGGAGTCGGCGGCCAATGGTTTTTTGGAGACCTTGAAAAAGTCCGGGCAAATCCGTTAAACAACATATTTCTTCTACAAGGGAGTTAAATCAATGCGCATTATTTCCAATACCGTCAATTATTTAGATGGCGATGTGGCTCTGGAGGGTTTTTTTGCCTATGACGATAGCATTCAAGCACGTCGTCCGGCTGTGTTGATTAGCCATGCCTGGGCGGGGCGCGATGGTTTGGCGATGGAAAAGGCGAAAAAAATCGCTGAACTCGGTTATTTTGCTTTTGCACTGGATATGTATGGCGCAGGCAAAACCGGAAGCAGTCCAGAGGAAAACAGCCGGTTGATGCAGCCGTTTATGGCGGACAGGGCTTTATTACAGCAAAGAATCACTGCGGCGCTGTCTGCGGTTAAATTATTTCCCTGGGTGGATGACAAAAACATTGCCGCAATAGGCTTTTGTTTTGGCGGTTTGTGTGTGCTGGATTTGGCGCGGACTGGTGCTGATATTAAAGGCGTGGTGTCGTTTCATGGTTTGCTGGCTGCGCCGGATAATCTGAAGGATGTTCCTGTCAAGGCAAAAGTTCTGGTGTTGCATGGCAATGATGATCCGATGGTGCCGGTGCAGGAAGTGATTAAACTGGAACAGGAGTTGACCGCTGCCGGAGCCGACTGGCAGGTGCATAGTTACGGTGGCACGATGCACGCTTTTACCAATCCACTGGCAAATGATCCAGGCTTTGGCACGGTTTATCAGGCGACTGCGGATAAACGCTCGTGGCAAAGCATGGTGAATTTTTTTGCCGAGATTTTTGCTTAAACTGCTGCCTGCGCAAAGCCATAAGGGCGCTGCTAAAAATAACATCCCTATTTTCCAAGCCGTTTACCTTTAGCTTGAGGGCTGTGGATTGACAAACACACCACGAACGGAATAGGGATGTTATTGTTGACCCTATCCTTATTTAACCCGGTCTTCCCAGTCTTTCAGTTTTTGCAGTTCATCTAGCGTTTTTTGTTCTACGGTTGGAATTGTTTTTTTAGAATTATCAATGGTTATTTTATCGACCAGTTTGCCGTTTTTTATAATCAGATGTAATTCTTTTTCATAAACAGAACCATAGCCCATGTGCACATATTCCAGTTCGTTACCTTGTGGAATTACTAACGAGCCAGAAAACCAGGTGGCTTTGATAGGGGCTTTTTGCTCTGGGAATAGTTTTGACAAGGGAATTTCCGCCGCCTTTTCGTCACAACCGCCTTCTACAAGTTTTAACAGATATAAAAAGCCATCCCTGATTTCCCATGTCGCAAGATAGCCGCGCCAGCTGGCGGTGCAGGAGAATTTAAACAATTCATTCGGTCTTGGGTGATTTTTATCGAAATAGCTTTCCAACGGATTGCTGAAAATACCAACTGTTTTGCCTTCATAAACCAGTAAGTCAGGCATTTGCGCAGTTGCCGAGACATTGCTGCTGAGTCCGATGGAGAGCAGCAGGGTTAGAATTAGTTTTTTCATATTGTTCTCCAGTTAAAATGGTGGATAAAAAAACGTGCCCACTCTAGGAAAAATCATTTGAGCAGTGTATCTTTCAATGAAATTTCTGCGACGATATTTCTTATTTTGTTGACTGTCAATGAACGCTATTGAACCTTATAGGCATAAAAAAACCCGCCAACCGTTGCCAGTTGCGGGTTTTCTGAATCTTGTCGAACGTCTATGAACGCCTAAATGGCGAGGCAGGGATTATAACAAGGCAGTGTATGCCGCTATAAATATAAGTAGTTAAACAAAAGTTATACGGTATTTAGTTC
>CAIQWF010000125.1 GCA_903875455.1 uncultured Pseudomonadota bacterium | reverse complement strand
TCTAATGAGTCTGCCATTTTGTTAACCGCCGTTATTAAGTTTTGCCCATTCAATTAATATTTCTTCAAACATTAATTGCTTGTTGATCTGTGTTTCTAGCTTTTGCTGACTGGCAAGCAAGAGATCGTAGTATTTATATACACTTTTCAAGTTTAGCTTTAAAGAAAGTTCCTGCAAACTATTCTTTAAATCCGCATGATATAAACTGTCTGTCTCCAAACTGTAACGGGATTTAATAATATCCGTTATCCAACTGATTTGCCAAAACATCAAATTGCCGACATCCTGTTTATGCCATTGCTCCGCAAGCACAATGGGATTCAGTTCAGATTTGGCGACTTTCAGCCAGTCATTAAAACACTGTAATCGGGTTTTAATGATAGCATCATTCGCGTATTCTTTGGCGAGTAGTGGGGCGCCTTGAGTCAAATTCAGTAATACTTCAATATTTTCGCTGACTTTTTCGCTGTTCAACCAGTTTTTCGCCATCGTTTGACTTGGAATTACCACTGTCAGTTTTTGGCAGCGGCTGATAATGGTTGCGGGCAGTTTAGTCGGTTTTTCTGTCAACAATATAATGCAGGTACGCTCGTTTGGCTCTTCCAGACATTTTAAAAAACTATTGGCGGCATTATTGGTCAGTTGATGGCCAGGATTAATCAACACTACGCGATAAGAGTCAAATTGCGGCTTTAAGGTAAGTTTTGTAATTAAATCGCGAATAGCATCTATTCCGATGGTTTTTTTGTCTTCTTCCGGCGTAACCTGGATAAAGTCAGGATGTGTTCCGGCACTAAACAATACGCAACTGGAGCAGTGTCCGCAAAACAGGCCGCTAGTTAAGCGTGCTGTGCAAAGTAATGATTGGGCAAACTGCGTAGCCAACTGCTGTTTTCCCAAGCCTTTGCGACCTGTGATTAATAACGCTTGAGGAATGCGTTGCTGTTGAATGTAGCTGTTGAGGTGATCCCAGTTTTGTTGTTGCCAGGGAAGAATGGGAGAAATCACAACAAGTCTCGCTCTGTTAAACCGGCATCTTTAAGCAATTTGGATAATGTTCCAATTTTTAAATCCTGATTGGCATGAACAGGTACAGTTAAGATTTCCAGTTTTTCAGGATGTGTGTAGATATGATGGCTGCCGCGAATACGTTGCAATTGCCAGCCATGCAGATGAAGCAGTTTGCAAAAAAGTTTCCCTGAAATAGATTTCATAACTCGATTTCAGCAATTTGCACTTGGCTATTATTTTTTATCCGCATGGCAGCCACTTCTAACCAGCCTTCGGCAGCTTCCTTAATATTGAGCAGGGTTTCTTCAAGTGTTTCCCCTTCTGAAACGCAACCTGCAAAAGCCGGAATTTCCGCCCAAAATCCGCCTTCTTCAGCTGGATAAATCATAACTTGTAGTTTCATAATGATGCCTATCTTAATTAAAAAACAAAAGTTCTTCGGTGTTTAGTTGTTAAGCTGGAATCAAAGTTCGCTAGGCTTGGCTCCCGAAATACACCGGAAAATTTATGTTAAACCACTTATTTTTTAAACCATCGTTATCAGCAACTGCTGAATATTTTTTTCCACATTTTCCAAGGATTGTGTGGCATCAATAATCTTAATCCGCTCTGAATTTTGTTGTGCCCGGTGCAAATAAGCCTTTCTAACCTGATTGAAAAAAGCTAACTGTTCATTTTCAAACCGGTCTAACGAGCCACGCTTTTTCGCCCGCTGCATTCCTAATTCTATCGGTGCATCAAATAACAAGGTTAAATCAGGCTGCAATCCTGACTGTACAAACTGCTCTAACCAGGCAATCAGGCTGGTATCTATATTGCGGCCGCCACCTTGATAAGCATAGGTAGCATCGGTAAAACGGTCGGATAATACCCAGTCGCCGCGTTCCAAAGCCGGATTAATCACATTGTTGATATGCTGGGCTCTGGCCGCGAACATCAGCAATAATTCGGTTTTCTCGGAAATGGTCTCTTCCTGATTTTCCAACAGTAACTGACGCAGTTTTTCCGCTAATTTTGTACCGCCTGGTTCGCGGGTGACGACAACTGAAATCCCTTGGTTTTCTAAAAAATGCCGGATAAAACTTAAGTTTGTAGTTTTCCCCACGCCTTCGCCGCCTTCAAGGGTGATGAACTTGCCTTTTTTCATGGTTTGATATGTCGCTGGAATTCATTAACTGCATCATTATGCGCTTTTAAAGTGGGAGAAAATACATGCGTGCCATTGCCTCGTGCCACAAAGTACAGGTTATCGGTTTTGGCAGGATGCAAAGCGGCGCGAATTGCTTCTTTGCCGGGCATTGCAATTGGTGTGGGGGGCAAGCCTTTAATCACATAAGTATTATAGGGTGTTGGGGTATGCAGGTCTTGGCGGCGAATATTACCCTGATAACTATCGCCCATGCCATAAATTACGGTGGGGTCAGTTTGTAGCAGCATTCCCATTTTTAACCGTCGGGTAAAAACGCCGGCAATTAGCGGGCGTTCGGAACCTACTGCGGTTTCTTTTTCCACAATTGATGCCAAAATCAGGGCTTGATAGGAGTCCTGTAGCGGTAAGTCAGATTCTTTATGTTGCCATTCTTCTGCTAAAACCTGCTGCATTTTGTCATAAGCTTTTTTCAAAATTGAAAAATCACTGGCATTTCTGGTAAAAAAATAGGTATCAGGAAAAAATAAACCTTCTGGATGTTTTTTGTCAGCATTCAATTTGGCCATAATCGCCTGATTATCCACCCCCTCTAAGGTATGTTTTAAATCAGGGTGTTGATTAATTTTTTGCAGAATCTGTTTAAAAGTCCAGCCCTCAGGAAAAGTGACGGAAAGTTGATGGGTTTTTCCCTCCACAAACAACGCTAAAATTTGCGGAATGGTTAGCCCTTTTGCCAACTCATATTCCCCGACTTTCAATTTATCACTGGCATTTTTTTGATAGGCAATAAACTTAAACCAGGTCGAATCGACGTTAATTTGTTCTTGATGCAATTTAATCAGAACTTTATTAATCGAGTCACCTTTATCAATTTTGACAAGAGTTTTATGGCTGACCACAGGTTCAGTTATAGCTGTTTGATAACTCGTCCAGCCCCAGGCGCCGACAACGATAATAGCCAATGAAACGCCAGCTGCTATTTTAGTTATCATGTTCATGTTGATATAACCTGCTGTTTAAACTGTGCCAGACTGGTTTGCAGACTGTGAGTGACTTTTCCGACTGGAAAAAATTGCGATTCTAATTGCTTAACCGGCCAGATGCCAATAATCGAATTGGTAACGAAAACCTCATCAGCGGCTAATAATTGCTCAGCTGTAAACAGTCCTTGCTCAACTTTCACCCCATTTGCAGTTGCTGTTTGCATGGCAAAATCCCGCATAATTCCGGCAATTCCGGTTTGGGTCAATAAAGGGGTGTAGAGGATGTCGTTTTTAACAAAAAACACATTACTTATTGTTCCTTCAATGACATAACCGTTCAAATCCAGCATGATGCCTTCCTGAATTTCCGGGCTATTCCATTCTGCTCGGGCCAGAACCTGCTCTAAGCGATTCAGGGTTTTCAGTCCGGCTAACGCTGGATTTAAGCCCAAACGATGCTGGCAAAACCGCGCTGTAATGCCGTGTTGCCGAAAAGAAGGGGAATAGTCAGGGAAGGGGTGTCGGGACAATATCCGCGTTGGCTCAATAACGTCGGGAGGCTTATAACCGCGCCCGCCGCTGCCGCGTGTAATGATGATTTTAAGTACGCCGTGACTGATATTTTGGCTTAGTGTTGCTGCTTCATGCAGGAGCAGTTGTTTATCAGGGGCGGGAATCCCTATTTTTTTGCAGCCTGATGCGAGACGGGTTAGGTGTGAATCGATCAGAATGGGGTAAGTGTTTAAAACTTCAATCGTTTCAAATAAGCCATCGCCATATTGAAAACCGCGATCAGAGACGCTTAGTTCTGTGCAGTTTTTACCGTTAATTAAAATCATTGATTGTTTGCGTTATTGCCCAAAACAGGCGGTATTATTTTCGTTGACTGACAGAGTCTCCTTAAGCTAGGGAAATTCTGAGCTATTCGATTGTAGCAGATTTCCTAAAAACTTAGAAAACGCTGATTTTAAAAAGCGGAAAGGCTTTTTAGCAAATTCTAAGTTAACATGTTTTAAGCTGAAAACGAAAGCAATGGCTTAGTTAAAAACTCGGTGACGGATTCTAATTTTCATGGCAGACTTATCGCCTCATTTTGCCTTAAATTGTTTAGTATTTTTTCCACACTGCTACAAAATTATTGGGCTGTTAGGCTTAAAGTCTTTAGAAAAATCGCAAACAAAGCAGGATTTTATTGAGAATAGAATGCGAATTTCCACACTGTTTTTTTTCCTCCTTTCATTGATTGCAGGCAGTTATTCCTCTGCCTGTGTGGGGGCTGGTGTGACTGTTTATTTTTAC
>CAIQWF010000124.1 GCA_903875455.1 uncultured Pseudomonadota bacterium | reverse complement strand
TCCTCAACAGTCAGAGGCTGGCGTGAACACACCAGTCAATATAGAAGTGGATATTGTTTCTACGGATGATCCAGAACGAAGCTGGTAATGTCCAAAAATTTCTTATGGCCCAAAAATGAAGGAATCGTTGTCGTACCCCTTATTGGGTGAAGTCATTCGTTATGAATTGCCGCAATGGGCAAAACAGTCTGAATGCGGCACCCCCCCCCGATTCACATTACAAACACTTACCAGATAAAGCCGCGCCCGACGATCCACTGACTAAAATCCCCGAACAACCAAAAGACAAAATCATTCCTGATTTTCCACGCCAGCAATGGCAACAAGGCATTTTGGCGCGGGACGGCGGACATTTTCGAGCCTATTTTGCTGATGAAACAAAAGCCAAGGCATTTGTTGAACGAGCCCGACTTGGTTTACGCGAACAATTGCCCGGTTTGCGTTTTACGATTGAAATGCAAAACGTTACAACGTTAGATGAAAAGCACAACAAACCACCAGCAGCCAGCAATGCCAGCAGTTTGTTTAATGTGCCATTTTTGCAACAATGCCAAGAAGCAGGTAACGGTGTGGCAATCGGCAATCAAAAATATATAGGTGATAAAAAACGCGCTGTAGGTCTGCCTGCCAAACAATGCAAAAACAGTTGGTTTCGATTTAAAAATAACAAAACTCATGACATTGCTGCAGTAATGGGACGGCAACTAAATCTAGCCAAACCGGAAACTTTTGACGGCTTATGCGGAGATGATTATCTCGCCTTGATTCATGCTGATGGTAACGGCTTGGGCAAAGCCATGCAGCAAGTGACTCAGCACTGCAAAGACGCAAACATAACAGGGTTGGATAAGGAAGCTTGCATTGAAACTTTTTTTCATACTATGCGCGTAACTTTGCGTTGTGCGTTGAATGAGGCAATTGCTGAATTATATAAAAGCCCTTTGTGCAAAACATATCACAATAACAAAGGCGAATTAGAAGGCGTACAGATTTTAATGCTCGGCGGGGATGATTTATTAATTGCCTGCCGTGCGCCGCTGGCGTTGCCACTGGTCAAGTGTTTAGCTGAGAAATTAGATAACATTCAAAAAGATACGCCAAAAGAAAAACGCTTAACGATTGGAGTTGGCGTGGCGATTGCAAAACCCTCGTTTCCGTTTCACCGTTTGCATGATTTAGCCGAAGAACTCGCCAGCAGCGCGAAACGCTTAGTGCGTGGCGACATTGAAAACGCTGTTTCTGTAGTTGATTGGGCGATTTGTAGCGAGGCATGGCACGGTGATGTCAGCGACGTGCGCAAAGCCTCGCAAGTGGTTAAATACAGCGTCAACGGACAAACTGAAACACTGGCATTATCAGCAAAACCTTATCGAATTTTAGGCAAAAGCAGTTTGCAAACGCTGTTGGAAAATGCGGATGAATTGAAGAAGAAAACCAACAGCGACACAGCCCGCTCACAATTGCGCGAAATCGTCCGTTTAATGCGCAAGGGTAGGCGGCAAGCGGATTTTTATTATGACAATTTAGAAATTGCTTCTAACGACACATGGCAAGTTTTGCAAACTGCTGGTTTTACCGATTCGCTGTGGCGAAATTTAGAAAACGGTTGCCATGTCAGTACGTTTGCCGATTTAGTCGAAATAACTGAAATCGACCGCCTAAAAACTGAAAAGAGCCGCGATAAAAATATCATGCTTGAGGAGCAAAGTGCGTGAAACGTTATCAATTAACCGTTACGTTATTAGAAGACCTCCATACTGGCAGCGGCACAGGAGCTGGCGATTATGATGCACTCCTTGCCCGCGACAATAACGGCAAGCCCATGATTCCTGCGAGTCATTGGTTACGCGTGTGGAAATACAATTTGGAACGCTCTGGTTTACATCAATCGGAGATCAATAAATTATTTGGCGCAAGCAATGGTCAACGCAAATTACTTATCGCTACAGGCTTGTATTGGCAGGAAGGCGGTGACAGTTTGCCGTGGACATCCACCTCACGCGACGATTTTTCACGAATCGCAAAAGAAAACACCTTGCGCACAAAAGAATTCATCCCCGCAGGTTCCATTTTTACTGCAACTTTATGGCTGCGTGATGACAGCCTTTATGACGCATTGAATACAGCAAGGCGACTAACGGACTGTTTAGGAGCGCGTCGACAGCGCGGTGATGGACGTATCAAAACCAGCTCTGTACATGACAAAAATTTAGCTCGGCTCGGACTTCTGGTTAAACGCCAGAAAGCAAAATAAGGCTTTAATGGTATTCTCAAACGTAAAAATCAACTTAAAAAGAGCGTCATTAATCACATCAAAGCCTTCTCTGA
>CAIQWF010000123.1 GCA_903875455.1 uncultured Pseudomonadota bacterium | reverse complement strand
CATCCTGCAATTAAAGCGCCTATTTCGGTATAAGCGTTGTGAATAAAGCCATTCGTCAGCAAATTTTCCAGCGTTTAGCTGAGGCGATTCCTGAGCCGACCACCGAGCTGAATTACAGTACGCCGTTTGAGTTGTTAATTGCCGTGGTGTTATCGGCGCAAGCAACCGATAAAGGCGTGAATAAGGCCACGGCGAAATTGTTTCCGGTAGCTAATACCCCGCAAACGATTTTGGCATTAGGCGAAGCCGGTTTGAAGGAATACGTTAAAACCATCGGTCTATTTAATAGTAAAGCGGCCAACATCATTAAATTGTGCCAAAGCTTGGTGGATTTGCATCAAGGTCAGGTGCCAGAAAAACGCGAGGATTTAGAAGCTTTGGCGGGTGTCGGTCGCAAAACGGCTAATGTGATTTTAAACACCGCATTTGGTCAGCCAACGATTGCCGTCGATACCCATATTTTTCGTTTATCGAATCGTACTGGTTTGGCACCGGGCAAAAACGTGGTAGAAGTGGAAAGGAAGCTCGATAAAACTGTGCCAGCGCAATATAAAAAAGATGCCCATCATTTATTGATTTTGCACGGTCGTTATAGCTGTATCGCCAGAAAGCCGCGTTGCGAAAGTTGCTGTATCGTCGATTTGTGCGAATTTAAGGCAAAGAATTTAACTTGAATATGCCATAATCGGAAATGAACTGTTGTAAAACAGATATATCTCAAGCATCGTGTTTGAGACACATAATTAAAAATAAACTGGGAGAGGACAAGCTCATGAAAAAAACCAACAAAACACAATTAGCAGCAATGGGTACAGTGGTATTGTCAGGCTTAGCGGCCAACGTTAGTGCTGATGCTAATCCATTTGCAATGACTGAATTATCGGGTGGCTATATGCAAGTTGCTGCCGATACTCATAACAAAGTTACCGAAGCAGGTTGTGGTGCCAGTGCAAAAGCGGATGCTCAAGCCAAAGCAGGCCATGATGAACATGCCGGTCATGTTAAAAAAGCCGAAGGTTCATGCGGCGCCGGTCAATGTGGCGCGATGATGAAAGATGGCAAAATGAAGCCAGGTATGGAAAGTTCATGCGGTGCAATGATGAAAGGTCATGAAGGTTCTTGTGGTATGTCAGGCATGTCAGGCATGTCAGGTATGAAACACGATGATGCTGGTAAAGCCGGTCAAATGGCTTGCGGCGCAATGATGAAAGATAGCGAAACTAGCTGTGGTGCAAAAATGCACGGCGGTCATTAATCCTTCTTTATAGCAATCTAGCCCCTTCACCTATCATGGATTTACAGCAACTTATTAGTGATTACGGTTATCTCGCGCTGTTTATTGGGACCTATCTGGAAGGTGAAACCATATTGTTAATCGCCGGTTTTCTAGCTCACACAGGTGGGCTAGGACTGGAATTGCCTTATGTGATTCTTTCCGCATTTTTGGGAACTTTTGCGGGTGACCAGACTTTTTTCTATATCGGCCGCTTCAAAGGTATTAGCTTTCTGGAAAAAAGACCGCATTGGCATAGTAAAACCGACAAGGTGTTTGATTTATTACACCGTCATCAATTG
>CAIQWF010000122.1 GCA_903875455.1 uncultured Pseudomonadota bacterium | reverse complement strand
ATGGATGAAAAGCATTCTTTTAAACTTGCTGCCACGATACTATATCCAAAAGTGCGTAGTATCGCTGATTTTTAAATCAATTTATATGCGCTTGCCCTGTTAAATTATCGTTTCCTAACATTAACAATGCAATCAGCATATCCGCGCAAAACAATCCATTCTGGTCTTGTTCCAATGAAAATGTTGGTTTAACATGCTGATAGCTTGTTGATGTGTTCCATACTGTTTTCTTGGTGCGAAAAGTTCGTATTTTGCCTTGTTTCAACAAGTTATTTTTTGTCAGGTACAGAAATCAAAACTATTGATGAGCTGTAAAATTTAAGGAAATAATATGAATAAAATTTTGTTCTTAGTTGTAGTTTTATATCTTTCTGGATGTGCAGAATTTAACAAAGAGTATCCATTAACACCGGAAGACAAGGTGATTTTGCCGAGTATCAACGCGATTGGAACACCAACGGAGGCGAGTATTAGCCAGATAGCTGACATGCTGGTGATTGCGCTGAATAAATCACGCGAGGAAAGAGAACGAAAAGAAAAGGAGCTGCAAAAAGCGCAAAACGAAAAAAACATGAAGGACTCCAATCAAACCGAGGAGACCATTAATCAGGCTTTACAGTCATTTATAAATATTTCAAAAAAGCAAGGTGCCGGAGAGATTACCCTGTTTTTTAGCAAAGGTAGCGATAGCCTTGAATATTCTTACACTGAACGTGACCGTTTAGTTCAGTTTCTGGATTATTTATCTCGCGAAAGTCACGGCCGGAAAATCCTGTTACTGTCTATCGGCAGTGCTTCGATTGTTGATACGCTTTCTAACCGCTATCAGGTTTATGGCCTTCGTGATAAAAAAGCCCCCTCTAAAAAAACAGTCTCAAATAAAATCCAGCTTTCTGTAGCCCGTGCAAAGGCGCCTTTGCCTTTGATTGAAAAATATTTGGTCAATATTCCTCATCAAACTTACGATGCTTATGGGATAGGAGAGCATAAAGGTTCACGGAGTTTATCGTTGGATGATGAGGAAATGTATCAGCATGTGAGGATTATTGCGGCGTTTGAAAAGTCAGATTTGCCTTTATTGCCTAAATAGACCAAGAACAACTTGATTGTCGGTGAAATCTGAAGTTGAAATTAACCTTTAGATTCCACACCGGCGAGTTTTTAAGATGTAGATTTACAAAATCCGTTGCTGGTCTGATTCTAATACCAGACAGGTTAGTTTCCCTGAGCAGAATGCGCCTGTATCTATACCAATCCGATTGTTTAACAGCTCTGGCTGAGTGCTGATGGTATGGCCATGAACGATGATTTTTTCGTGATATTTTGTTGACTGAATGAACTCGTCCCGTATCCATAGCAGGTCTTGGGGTTGTTGTCGGGTCAAACTCCGTCCAGGATAAATGCCGGCATGAACAAAAAAATAAGAGCCCAAGCTATAAGAGAGTCTGGTGTTAATGAAAAAATGATAATGCGATGGCGGAAGTTTTTCTTTCAACTGCTGTTGTATCTGAACCAGGTCTTGCAGTTTGGTAGGAATTTTTGCCACACTGACTTTGTAGCTGGCAAGGGCAGCTAACCCTCCGTAGTTTAGCCAGGTTGAAATAAGCGCAGGATTATTTAGACAATCCAACAGCACTTGCTCGTGATTGCCACGTAAATAAACCGTTTCAATATCATGCGGTTGATTATTGAGCAGTGTGTCTATCACCTCTTTAGAATGGGGGCCTCTGTCAATAAAATCCCCCAGGTAAACCATAACGACCCTGCCGTTAAAGTTTTTTAACTCTCGTCGAATTTCAAGCAATAATTCCTGTAATAAACCATTACAGCCATGTATATCACCAATGCAGTAAACACGGGTATCGGCAGGTAGAAAAGGCTGGATGGGAAGTTTTTTTTTAAACAGCGAGCTAATGCGGTTTTTCAATTTCAGTTTCCATGGCTGCCAGAACATCGGCAGACTTATTTTGCAATAAAAAACGAATTTTGGTCATATTGTTATTTTTTAACGCTACTTCTTTAATAAACAGGGTTGGTGCTTTTTGCCAGGCAATTAAAATTTGAGATTGTAATAAGAAGTAGTCTTTGGTATCAAATTTAGAGAGTAACGCTAAACATAACTGAAGACGCGGGAGCAAATGCCCAAGTTCATAAGGACCTGTCAGAATCGATAGGGTAAGGGCGTTGATGGTTTTATCAGATACAGAATTTAACGAAACATGCAGTTGGGCAAGTTGAAGCCATAACAATGAATTTGCTGGCGAGGCTGTTAAAGATTGTTCAATACTGTATTGGGTTTGCTTTAACAAAGACTGACGTTTAAGGCTTAAGGAGGCGGTTTTTTGTGCCTGAAAAAATAATAGCCTGCTTAAATCGGCCCAATAACGCGGCTGGTCAGAAAGAGCAATGCTTTGTAGTGCTGTTTTTCTCAGAGTATCTGCTTTTTGGAAATCCAGGTCTTTGCCGCTATTGAGTTCATTGATGGCTAAATCAACAGGCAGGTGATTTAAACTGGCTTTAAGACGCGGCAATGCGGCTGAAAGTAGTAGCATTCCCAATACTAAAACCAAAACTGGGTATCCGTAATTAGCAATTTCGCGGTTTTTCATAACTAATTGGAATAATATTTTCCGTATTTACCATAATGATAATAATAGCCTGAATCTCCGCCGTAGCCATAACTGCCATAACGTTTTAGATTCACCTGCTGCAAAACCACCCCTGCGATATTGGGCTGGGCGTTTATCATTTGCTGAATCCCTGCTTTAATGACTTTTTTAGGGGTTTTATCCCAACGCACTACATAAATGGTTTTATCAACTAAGGAAGCTAAAACCCGGGCATCAGAAACAGCCATTACCGGTGGGCTGTCGAGAATAATCAGGTCAAATTCTTTTCTCATGGCATTAAGCAGCAATTTCATCCGTTCAGAAGTGAGGATATCGGTTGAGCTGACTACCTTGGTTTGCCCTTTCGGCATGATGAGCAGGTTGGTTTTTTCGTCTTTAAACACAAATTCAGATAATTTAGTTTCTTTAGTCATTATCAGGTCAGAAAGTCCTTTGCCTTGCTGACCTTTTAAGCCTAATTTTTTCTCTATCGTCGGGCGTCTTAAATCCGCGTCAATAATCAATACTTTTTGCCCTGAATTAGCGGCACTACGACCTAAAGATAAAGCCAGGGTGCTTTTGCCTTCTTCTGGCACAGAGGAAGTAATCACTACGGTTTGTACGGAGTGGTCCACATCGGATAAAGCCAGGGAAATGCGCAGGGAGTTAATGGCCTCTGCCACTTGTGATTGCGGTTTTTCCAGAATATAGTCGATAGGAGAGGTTTTTTTATCAGCAATACTGGGGATTAAGCCCAAAGTAGGCTGTTTCAGGAAGGACTCCACGTCTTCGGGCGATCTTAAGCCGGGATTGAGCCTTTCCAGCAGAAACACAATCCCCGAAGCAATAAACACGGCCAAAACTACAATCAGGGCAAGCATCAGCTGTTTTTTCGGGAAAGAAGCTAACAGCGGAATTTCTGCTTTGGAAATAATCCGGGCATCCGCTTCTTCCATGCCTTGAGTGGAGCTGGTTTCCTTGAACCGGGTGAGGAAATTTTCAAATAACAACTTATTGGCGGCAGCTTCGCGCTCCAGCGCCCTTAATTGCACTTCTTCCTTGCCGCTACTGCTGGATCTGCTTTCCACACCTCTTAAACTGCCTTGCAGGCTTTGTTCACGCGAGCTGGCGACATTCAGTTCATTTTCCAGACCGGCGGCAATTTTTCTGATTTCTACCTTTATTTTACTTTTTAACTCTTGGATTTCAGCATGAATCCGAATCATTTGCGGATGTTTTTCCCCAAGCTCAACCGACATTTCTGAGGCTTTACGTTCCAGAATCGATTCTTGCTCTCTTAGCTGCTGAATTAAGGCTGAAGACAAAACTTCCGCAGCGGTGTCAATACCTTCGCCGCTTTTCAGCAGGCGTTGCACTTGTGCCAGACGTGCGGCAGCTTGGGCTCTTTCGGCTCTGGCAATAATCAACTGACTGTTCACTTCAGAAAGCTGTTCCCGCACTAGGCCAACATCTTCTTTCCCGCGGCTTAAATTATGAGCACTGCGATAGTTTTCGACCGCTTTTTCAGAGTTTTCGACTTTGGTACGCAATTCGGCAAGTTGGCCATTGAGCCAGGATGTGGCTTTTTGGGTGGCCTCAAATTTGGCATCTAATTGGTCAATAATATAAGTATCGGCATGGGCATTAGCGATTTTGGCCGCTAATTTCGGGTCGGTGGATTCAAAAGCGATTTTTATCACCTGTGAAGTTCTAACCGAAGAAATTTTTAGTTTAGCCAGATAGTTATCCGTTACTTTAGCTAACACTTGCTCCTGGGTTTCTTCCTTGGAAAGTTCCTGTTTAGGATTGGCCAGACCAAGTGATTCTGAAGCTTCATCAGAGAGCCATTCACCGGGATTTAGAAAACTGAAAAAGCCCGGCTCTTTATGACTGGGGTTAAACTCTTCCGAATCAAGCAGATTTAATTTGAGGATGACTTTTTTCGCCAGTTCACGTGAAGTTAATACTTCTGTCTCATTGTTAGTGGCGGTGGTTTTGTTCATGTCATCGCTTAAGACTTCTTCTATGTCGACCACTTTCGCCTTGGCTGTGCCGATTAAAAGTTTTGCTTCGGCGGTAAAGCGCGGGGTGAGTTGGAATAATATCAGGGTTCCCAGAGTTACAAGAAACAGACTGACGGTAGAAAACACCCAGCGGTGCAGCCAGAACACATGAAGAATCTGGGTTAGAGAAATAGTATCTTCGTTTTGGATAAAGGCTTCTGTATCCTGGTTCAACAGGGATAGATCGTTGCTTGGCTGTTTCATTATCTCAACTACTAAAGGGTTTGAAAATGACGGAATGGCTATTAACTGCTTTGAGTCTGGTTAAAAAAGTCTTTCATCAACCCTGATGATATCACCGGGTCTTACATAGTTTTCAATGTTTTCCTGAACTTCTTTTTTGTTAGGGTCGTTAGCATGTACTACAAACACATGCTTTTCTACTGCCCGGTAAGTAAACCCCCCGGCAATCGCGACAGCGGTTAAATAGGTCATGCCGCTGACAAAAGGATAGGAGTTGGGAGTATTAACTTCGCCCAAGATGTAAAAAGGCCGATAATTTAACACCTGGATGCTGATGCGTGGATTAAGCAAAAAATCAGGAGAGAGTTTCTTTTTTAGGTGTTCTTCCAGTTCCTGCAAAGTCATGTTGCCGATTTGCAAGGTTCCAATAAGCGGCATGGAGATTTTTCCTTCGCCATCTACCGTATATTCGCCGGTTAAATCGGCCTGATTAAAAACTTTTATGGAAAGTTTGTCTCCAGAGCCAAGGTGATAAGAAAAAGCATCATCAGCAAAACTGCTATAAGGGAACATGCAGCCCAGCAGGAACAGTTTTACGATAATTATTTTTAAATAATCCACAATACAGTTATCTGATTTCATTTGAGATGAATTTTTTCAGCAAAGGTTACAGGAAAGTTGTAATTTTAAGGGCGTTTATAATTGTATTATAAAGTATTTTTTTGGTTGATAAGGATGTAAATAACGCCTGAATTTTTTAATGCTGGCGGAATTTATGGAAAAGTTTTTGAGGAGAATGATTGCCCGCAAGCCGCTCCCATTAATAGCAGATAGATATAGGGAATGGCGGGAATCTGCATACTGAAGTCTACAAAGGCATGGCAGCCAATCAGAACTGTTGCGGCGAACCCTGTAGCCGGATAAATCCAGTCTTTTTTTCTAAGCCAAAGACCTTTAACACAGATCGAGCCCAATCTGAAAAAGCAATAAAATAAAGCCAGCCCCGCCGGAATCCCTAATTCAAACAGGGTTTCCAGATAAGTGTTGTGAGCATAATCCTGAACTAATGGATGAGCGATAGTGCCAGGATAATTTGAGCCTTTATAGAAAGGAAAAATCTCTTCAAAACTGCCTAAACCAAAGCCTAGCCACGGGTTAGTCTGAATGGCCGACCAGGTCTGCTCAAATACCACGGCACGGTATTCATCGCTTAATCCTTCCAAGTCAAGCCGGGCTAACAAACGGCTGCTGCTCAAGTTAAAAACCACAGTACCGATTCCGGCAAAAATCACAATTAACCAGAGGGCATAATAATTTCGGGTGCGGGCATTTAAATTTAATGCCGCCAATAAAACCAGAACAGCCAGCAAAGTACTAAAAAAACCGCCTCTGGAACTGCTTAAAATCAGCGCAGTGCCTGTTATCATGAAAACTAAGGCCGGCAACCAGCCACGTACAATCAGGTTTTCAAAAAAACGCTGCCAGCCTAAATTGCCGCCGATGTTGTATTTGGCAGAAATATTAATAGTTTCGCTCAACAAAGCCAAACTGCACAGCAGGGTTAATCCTGCGAAAGTGGCGAAATGGTTGCGATTCATAAAGGTGCTGCTTACTGTGGCTAAAGCAGCATCATGCTTGAACCATAAAATCATCCCGTATTTGCCGAAATAGATAACAAGTCCATACAGGCTGTATAAAAGTCCCGCAAACATTAAACCATGAAATACCGTTCTGGCATTTTCCTGAAGCCGACAATAATAAAAACATAACAGAAACACCAGTCCATAACTTAAGAGCCGCATGATGGCGGTGATGCCATCGGCAGTGGTTAAAGAGATTAACGGGGTAACGGCGGTGTTTAACGCTTTGGCAGCGAGTCCCCATAAAGGGTGCTGTACATTGACTGTGGCAGGGATAAAAATCTGGTAACTCGCCCAGCTTAACACGCCGATAAATACCCAAATAATATCTGAAATAGCCTTGAAATAAGGGATTGGGAATCTTGTTTCCCTATTGTTTAAAACGCTGATTGCCCAGGAAATCGCAAGTATCGCTATTAACAAAGCCGATAAACTCCAGGCCCAGGGACGATTGCTGCCGAAAGGTAACGGCGATAGTAAAACAATAAACAATAAAGATTTAAATAACATTGGCAGGAATTATCTGGGTTTTATAGGTTTTCCATTCAAATACTTTAACCCCGGTTTCATGGGAGATTTTTTTCAGGGTTAAAAAGTTAGCCTCTGAAATCACTGTCGTGATAATGATGTCAGTAATTTGATATTGTTCAATAATTTTTTTAAGCTCACTGATGTCTCCAAGCACTTTTAAGCCGTAGGTATATTGATTTTTTAACCTGATATTGTCATCAATAAACCCGACAATCCGAATTTCCCCCAGTTCAGAGCCATATTTCAGATGGCGTTTGCGTAAATATAAACCGCCATGTGCGCCGGCACCGTAAATCAATAATCTGGAATGGCAGGTGGGGTAGATAGGATTTTGAGCGGAAATACCCCATGCCCTTAAAAAATGATGAGGTACCCGCACCCCCACAATACCAAATAAACTTAAAAAGCAAAATAGCAGCAGCTGATTCAGAATCAGAAACTTGGAGGCATTGCTAAACACAAACAGCAGTCCCAAACTAAGCAGGCAGCCGACAATAATGGCCAGGGACAGCCATAAATAATCGCTGAAAAGACTATTTTGCCAGACTTTAATATAGGTATGGAAAATAAACAGCAAAGCAAAAACCGGGCTAATCCAGATCGGCACATGAACCGCCCAGTCTCCCATGGAGTGAAAAGGGCTTTCACCTTGCAAGACGATAAGACCCGACAGCCAGACCATCGCCGCCATCCAGGCTAAATCAAACAGCAGATAAAATATAAGCGAAAACCGGCTAATAGCCGATTTTCCATCAGGATGAATCAGTAATCTGCTGGTTTCCCATAGTTCGATATGCAAGACATATCTGACCAGTAAATACAGGGCGATGATTAAAGTAATCAGGAACAGGCCGGTAGAGATTTCCCGATACAGGAAGTAAACCAGTCCAAACCCCACAATTGCGGCATTGGCGATATACAGGGTATAAGCAACATGATGTTGTTTCAAGCCCGAATCCAGAAGCCTGTGATGCAGATGTTCGCGGTCGGCCTGCATTACTTTCACGGACGGATTGCCATTTTTCTGGGCCAGAAATTTGCGGATGGAACGCCGCCAGATAGCCAGGAGTGTATCAATAATCGGAATGCCGGCCACAAAAAAAGGCGCTGCCAGCAATATAAAAACAGAACCTTTGCCGCCGGCATGGAGACTGATACTTGCCAGAGTAAAGCCTAAAAACATGCTGCCGGTATCGCCTAAAAAGACCTTGGCGGGGTGAAAGTTATAACGCAGAAATCCCAGACAGCCGCCGGCCAAGGCCAGACAAACCAGAGTATCGCCCGGAAATCCGCGAAAGATAAAAACACAGCCCAGGCCGATGCTGGAAATCAGGGCCAGTCCGGTACATAAACCATCCAGACCGTCAATCAGATTAAAGGCATTGATAATCGCCAAGGTCCACAGCACCACAAAAGCCAAACTGCCCAAAAAACCGAAATCAACATTCAGCAGGTTGAGCTGATAGCCGGAAAGCAGGTACAGACAGGTGGTTGCAGTGGCTTGTCCTGCCAGTTTGGTGAAAGCTGACATGCCATAACGGTCATCAATCAGCCCGAGTAGCAGTAACATTGAGGATGAAATAAAAAATGCCTGCCACCAGTCAGCATCGAGCTTGCCGGTAAAACCAGGCCAAATCAGCTGATAAAGCAGATAACAGGCAATATTAAAGCTGATGAAGATGACAATGCCTGCACCTACCGGGATGGGGGTTTTATGAATGCGGCGTTCGCCGGGGTGGTCAATCAGGCCCAGCAGCGGTGCCAGCCTGATGAATGTCGGCGTGAGTAACAGCACAACCCCTATCGATAATCCTAGGACGAGAAGATATTTTAGCAACGGGACGGTTGTTAACATCATCGGGTTATTAAATTCACAGGTGTTATCAATTTCCGCCGTAGATAGGCTAGCAAGGTCATAAAAAGGATGATGCCAACCAGATCAGCACTGAAATCGGCAAAACTGGCGGTTCTACCGGGGATATAGGATTGATGCACTTCATCAGCGCCACCAATCAGGGCAGCCAGCATAAAACTTAGCAGGGGATGAAAGCGTAATGTAGTCAGGCGTAATAAGGCCGCGATTCCGCCAAACACAAAGAAATGCAAAAACTTATCGGCTGGAGGATCAGTGGGAAATAGCTGAAACCATTCCGGTTTTTCGCCTAGCCAGAACAGGCAGGTGATTAATATCAGCAAAGTGATAAAACTTGCACGGCGAAAAGTAGCTAGGGTAAAAATCATTGCGGGCATTACGTGTGTTGGTCAAAGAGGGGGCAGGGTGAAACTCTACAGGCTGATAATTATCTCTTGATGACACTCAGCTATCTTAACTCGGTGCGAGTTTAGTTATCAAAAAGGAGCGCATACTGTTTTGCTATGATTTGCCATTGATAACGTTCTTGAGCAATATGAAGCATTTTAGAGCCTATCGTGTTTAATTCCTTTTGAGTAGTATAGCTAAGCAATCCAAATAACTCTTCACTATCTGAAAAATAATGGGCGGCATGTCCAGTTGTTTCTTTATTGTAATTCACATTGTAGGCAAAAATCGGCAGACCTAAAAACATAGCTTCAACTAAAGACGGATTGGTACCGCCGGCACTATGCCCATGCAGATACACAACACAGTTTGAACGAATTTGATTTAGCAAGCCCTGGTCATAAATAGGTTCAAGCAAATGAATATGTGCAAAGTTAGAATACTGAGATTGCAATTTTTTACCATACCCGTTGGCTTGCCAATTACCGACAATAACCAAATGCAGTTTATTTTGTTGCGCCAGCGCGTCTAACAAAATATGCAGATTATTCTCCGGTTCAATTCGGCACACACTGAAAGCATAAGGCTGTTGCAAAAAATTGAATTTATTTACAACTTCTGTTGAAAGCGGCAATCTTTCAACATGATCACCGCCGTAGGCAATGAGTTGGCTTTCTCTGTTATATTCGTTTCTGATATAGGCTTGAATAATTTTATTATCCGTAATCACCACATCGACATAATGGATGGCTATTTTTTCGGATAATTTTAAAAACCATTTAGCCAAGCTATTCCATTTTTCCCTTTTCCATTCTAAACCGTCAATATTGACAATGATTTTTTTATAGCTAATTAGTTTTATGAAAGGTAATACTATACAACCGGACACACCTAAAATTAATAGAACATCGGCATAGCTTAACGCATTAAAAATAGCCCTCAGATCATAAAAAATACTTTGAATGCCGTTGGCTTGTAAGGGTAAATAAACCAGTTTTGCACCGTTATATTCAGAAAGTCTATTGGAATAACTTTTACTGCTGCAATAAACGGTTAAATTAAAATCTGCGCTTAAATAACGGGTCAAATATTCGGTTAAGGTTTCAAAACCGCCATAATTGGCAGGAAGCCCTACTGTTCCAATAATGGCGATACTTTTTTTATTCACACATAACCTTCAAAATAGCATTTTCAAATGTTGTTTGATTAAAGTGTTTGGCACGAATTCTTGCCTGGGATGATAATCGTAGACAAAGTGTTTCATCATTGGCTAACAGTAAAATCTTGTTAGCGATTTTTTCGGTTTCATAAGATGAAATTAAATAACCTTCTTTGTTCTCAGTCACAATCTCTGTCGGGCCGCCTACGGGGGGGGCAATAACCGGAATGCCAAACGCCATTGCTTCTATCAAGGTTAAACCAAAAGTTTCTATCCACTCGTCAATACGGGAAAGATTTAATAACAAACTGCTTTGTTGATAATAAGGAATTACGTCAGTTTGTCTTGAAATTAATCTTAAATTGTTGGGTATTTCTAGTTTAGAAAAATACACATCAATTTCAGCACTATTGGCGTTTAATATCAAAGTAAAGCAAATATTGTTATGCTTTTGGCATTGCTTGGCGATTTCAATAAACTCAAAAATACCTTTATAAGCTTTTAATGAGCAAACCATCAATACATTAAATAAGCCGTTTTGTTTCCACTGATATTGGTGATTACTGGCAATACTTAAGAAATCATCGTTTAAAGCATTAAAAACAACAGATTGTTTTTTATTTAAAAAGGTTTCTGATTGTTGTACAGATTGCGAAACAAAAATGATTTTATCTGCGGTTTTTTGCGCAATAAACCGTAAAAAATGCTTTAAAACTACAGGCTGTAACGAAATCTCATGAATGTGGTAATAAACAGGCTTATTAAGTAGTTTTCCTGCTAAAGCTGCGCCAAAAGGTAGCAAGGTGTTAATATAAAAAATGACATCTTGATTTTTATATTTGAGCAGTTTAAAAAACAAACTGATTTGAGAAACAGAATAAGTAATGAGGGTTAAATATTTATTTTCAAAGCGTTTATAAAAATAAAAGTAATGTTTATCGGTTAGATTAGATAGAAAACCTGATTCATTTTGTCCTGTATAAAGTTCTGCTTCATAGTTATTTTTTTGACAAGCTTTTATGACTTGCGCTAATACTTTAGGGCTTCCACTATAATCATTTAATAAATGTATGAAAATTATTTTTTTCATCTAAGCCTTAAAATTTTTGCAGGTACGCCTGCAATAACAACATTATCAGGAAAGCTTTTAGTTACTACCGCGCCGGCAGCTACAACACAATTATTGCCGACTGTTACACCGTCTAAAATAGTCACCTTTGCACCTATCCAGCAATTAGAGCCTATTTTTATGCCTTTTCTGGTTGTTCCTTGTAAACGAATTAACTTGTCATTTTGGTCAAAGTTATGATTTTCAGGATGAGTACTAAAATACTGACCGATAATAGTATCATCACCTATTTCCACCCCACCAGCTCCGCCTAAATAAGAAAACTCACCAATTCCTACATTATTACCAATTTTTATATATTGACCAATATTATTAAAGGTTATTGAAATAATGAGTTGTGAAAACGAACCGATATTAACATTATCACCTATTGTGATAGGTTCACGACCTAAAGCATATAACTTAACAAAATCACCAATATTTACATTATTCCCAATTCTGATATTTTTCTTATTGAAAATATCAACGGATTTCCCAAAAAATATTTTATTTATTTTTTTATTGGTGATAATCATTCTAAAGCCGCGCACTAAAGCGAACGTTTTTTTTAAGAAAAAATCGATTACTAGTAAATTAGATATATTTTTATCAAAAGTAAATTCACTATTTTTTGTTCTTTTGACATAATTTTCCAGAATTGTTTTTACCATGAATAAGCCTTATGTAATATTATTACTATAATTTTTAGCGTAAGCGATTTACTAAAATTTTTGCTCAATAAACAGTGTCCATCATTTTTATTTTAGAGCATTAAACAGTTTTTGATATTGCTGTGTTAAAAATAAAATAGCTCGAACATTTTATAATCTTCGACAATTAAGTATAGCTTACCCTTTTAAGATATTTTCATAAAGTATTTCAATTTTTTTTATCTTATTTTCCCATGAAAGCTCATCCCTCATTAATTTTGTACGTTCTGTTAGTTGGATCAGTAACTTAGGATTTTCAATAAGTTCATCTATTTTAGCAGTATATAATTGTATAGTTTCATCATAGGTAGAAACAGGAATTAATATTCCATTTCCATTTTTTAACGTATCGTGCATACCATGTTGATCAAGAGAAATCGTTGGAATACCTAAACTAATCGCTTCATATAACACAGCCGGATTACCTTCAGACAGGCTTGTAAGAGCATGTAAATCAGAGCCACACATTAATTTAATTGTCTCAGCCCTACTTTTTTTTTCGTGCCAAATTATGTTATCGGAAATTGATAATTGAATTGCAAGTTTTTTTAACTCTTCGACTCCGACTCCGCCACCTATAAGATTCAATCTCCATTTTTCTTGGTTTTTAACTGAAGCCATAACATGAAAAAGAAAGATGAGATTTTTTCTACAAGAAATATAGCCAGCCCACACTATATTCAATATATCAATATCTGTAGTGTTAAAAGTTTTCTTATCTTCTTGTATTTGGAAAGTACCTTGTTCAGAAATAACCTGTCCTGTTTTCCCTAGATATTTTTCAAAATTCTCTTTACTAGCCGTATTACAGAATATAAGTTCAGAAGCTTTTTCACTTACTTTTTTAATTCTTTTTCCATATTTCAACTGTAAATGGTTAATTTTATTTTTAATCAAATAAAACAATTGCCATTTGAAAGGCAACCGTTTAAGTAAAGCAGAATTGACAAACATTGAAGCACCTATGGGTCCCCAAACAAATGGTTTATCAAGTAACCATAAGTAACCAGGTTCTCTAAAACCAATAGGATTTAAGTGATGAATAATATCAATTTTTTCCGTATCGATAACTTCTTTTGCTATACGATAAGCTTCTTTTTGCCAAAATGAAAACGCTAAATAAAATATGGGGCCTAATATCCCTATCTTATTAGGCCAATTAATTATGTTAGCCAATCGCGTTGGTTTTACAGAAATCAAACGAATATTAGGATGTGGATTTAGTTTAAAGTAGTTTTCAATTTCCTCCGTATCCCCCATATGGTCACCTGATGCGCCACATAAAACATATATTTTATTATTGTTAGCAAGATTTATTGTAAAATTCCAACCAACAGCATACTCAGAACCTCTTGTAGGCGATATTGCATAAGCCAATAGTAAAATTGATTTCATTAATTTTTATTGCTGTGTGTTTATTAAAAAATCTACTTAGTGTTACCAAACAACTTTACTATTCGTATATAAAAAAGTGTTTCAATTTTCCAAACTTCAAATAAGATTTTTAATAAAAAAATACCGAATTTATTTGTGTGTAAATATTTTTTATGGAAATAAACCCTGCTTTTTATTAAATAATACCTCATTTTAAATAAGCTAAGTTCAGTTGAAATAGTTTGAGAAGTCATGTGCTCATAGTGTAATGTTGTAATTAAATAATTGTGTAAGTTTAAATTCTGTATTTTATACGTAAGAATAGCTTCTTCCATATATAAAAATGTATTTTCATCCATTAAGCCTATATCAAAAAAAAGTTCTTTTTTTCCTAAAAAAAAAGCGCCAGGCAAACAATCAACTATCATGTATTCATTTTCTGTTGAAATTTTATAATTAGATTTACTCCCAACTATTATTTCAATAATTCTTAACGAACCAATCAAGTCAGTTACTAAGGAAGGCATTTTCCATGCTGGATATTTTGATAATTTTCCATTGACGAACATAAGCGGAGAAACAAAGGCAGGATTTTCCAATTTTTTATAATATCGAATTAATTTGTATAGTAACAAATCATCATCAATAGCTACATCATTATTGCTAATTAATACATAATCAACATTTTTTTCTGAAATATAGCGTAATCCATAATTATTACCATAAGCATACCCACCATTTCGTTCACTTTTTATAATCTCTATATTTTTTATATTAGCAAAGGCATCTTTT
>CAIQWF010000121.1 GCA_903875455.1 uncultured Pseudomonadota bacterium | reverse complement strand
TAACTAATGCCTTTGCCACTGATGCGCTCGATGCCCTGGCTTTGGAAATCCAACGCTCACTGGATTATCTGGAAAGCTATTACCGGATTGGTATTATCGCACCTCTGGCAATTATTCCCTGGGCCGAGAACTCACAGGTTCTGGTCGACAATCTGGATAACAATTATGGCATCAATGCTTACTTGATGGACATATCCATGCTATTACAGTGTGACAGCGCCCTGGACTATCCAACCCAATCCTTGTGCGCCGCCGCTATTGGCACAACTTTACGTCACGTTATCGCCCAGTATGAAAATACAGCAAGTTAATTTATATCAGGGAAACCTGAAAACGCAGCGACTTAACACAGATATCCCAGTCTATCTGAGTGTAATTGCAGTGTTTGTCTTGATTCTGGCAGGTTTTAACGGCTATTTTCACCAGCAATTACAAAAACACCAGGAAGTTGCAGAACAAACCCTGAAAAATCTCAATGCGCAAAAAGCAATCGTCAAACAGCTGCAAGACCGCCTGGCAAAACCGCAACCTGACACAGCCTTGATTGCAGCAACCACAGAATGGCAAACAAAAGTTGCCAATTTAACCGAAACCATTGCTCTGCTCGACAACCCGACCCAGATGCAAACCCAAGGTTTTTCAGGATATTTTCTGGCACTCGCCAACCAGTCTGTTTCTGGCGTGTGGCTAAGAATGATGCACTTTGATGCCCAACAGGAATTGATTAACCTTGAAGGCAGCACTTTCACGGCGAATGAAATCCCTTTTTTTTTGCAACGGCTGCAAAAAGAGCCTGTTTTTCACGGCCGCAGTTTTGCCACTCTGGCAATTGAGCAATCAGCGAAAATCCCTCATTTGATGAATTTTAAACTCAGCACCCATTTGCCAGTGTTAAAGAAAAACCATGCCGAATAATCTGTTGCTAAAATTTGAAGCTTTAACTCTGCGGGAAAAATGGCTGATGGTTTGCGCCCTGTTAATGGTTTTATGGGGCGGTTGGGACAGTTTTTTTTATTCGCCATTGAAAAAACAGCAAACACAATTGCAGCAACAATCAAAAAACGCTGAAGTTGAATTGGCCTTGCAGCAACAACTGGCAACGCAACTACAAGCCCGCAGTCTTGATAATCCGAATCTTGCCCGGCAAAAACAGCTGGAATCTTTAAAAAATCAATATCAACAGTTGCAGGAAAAAATACAGCAACTGGATAAAAAGTTTGTCTCACCTGAATTAATGGCGAAAGTTTTAAGTGATTTGCTTAAACAGGACAAACAGTTAAATTTGATTAAACTCGATACTGTGCCGGTAACGCCCTTGCTGGAAGCCTCCAAGCAATCCCAGCATCCCATTTACAAACACGGATTGGTGCTGCAATTTTCCGGCAATTATCTGGCCACCCTGAAATACTTAAAGGCTCTGGAAGCCATGCCTTGGAATTTTATCTGGGAGAGCATTGATTATCAGGTTAAAAACTATCCGCAGGCTGAAATTATCCTGCGCGTTTATACCCTTAGCATGGAAAAGGACTGGCTTGATGTTTAGAAACTGCGAAAAAAAACCAAACCGTTTTTTTGCCCGTTGCTCGCTGTGGCTGCTAATCAGCATCATGCCAAGCTTATGCCTGGCGGAATTTCAAGACCCAACCAAACCTGGCTATTCTAAAGCCACAGCCAGCAACGACAATACCGCTACTCAGGAAAAACTGGTGCTATCAGCAATCTGGATCACAGCGGCGGGAAAATCGGCAACCATTAACGGCGTAACCGCTAAACAAGGGCAAACAATTTTTAGCAAGATTAAAATTATCAAAATTAGCCGAAAAACCGTTTCCCTGAGCTACAACGGCAGCATCATAAAACTACATCTGCTGCATCCTCTTTATAAAAGTCAATGAAAGTCTAGCAACAACATGCGTATCAACAGCCCCCTTGCCATTCAAATTGTTTTAGCATTATTCCTAAACGCTTGTGCTCAAACTTACCCTCCAGAACATCCTCATACTGATAAGCTTTTCTCTGAAACCAAAGCAACGCCGGCTGACAATCTACAGAAAACAACCGCTACAGCCGAAGCAGGCTCTGCCTTACCCGCCGCTCACAAAGCCCAACGCAGATTTTTTAATGTCTCGGTGCATGAAATCAGCGCCCGGGAGTTTTTTATGGGCCTGGTAATGGATAGCAAAGAAAATATCGTGGTCCATCCTGATGTAAAAGGCACTATTTCCCTGGTGCTAAAAAATGTCACTTTGCCGGAAGTTCTGGATGTTGTGGAAAAAGTTTATGGTTATGACTGCAAAAAAACGCCGATGGGCTACATTGTTTATCCCGCCATTTTGCAAACAAAAATTTTTAAAATTGACCGGCTCGATTTAGTGAGAGAGGGGCGCTCAAATACCTTGGTGACTTCCGGGCAACAGAGCAATCAAAACAATCAGCAAGGCATCTACAGTCAGCAAGGTTATAGTTCGCAAAACTACGGCTCTCAAAACTACAATCAGCCAAGCTCCAGTCCGCAAGGTAACAATCCAAGCCAGCCGATTAATACTTCTCAAACCTTGAACAATCCACCAAGCTATCAAAACAATGGCAGCTGGATTAGAACCTCAACCACGACTGATTTTTGGGACGAGCTGAGCAAGGCTCTCCACGCCATTATTGCCATTGACCCGCAAGCAACCGTGATTGTTAACCGCCAAACCGGTGTCGTGGTGGTACGGGCGAAACCGATGCAATTACACGAAGTTGATAAATTTCTCGCCGCCACGGAAAACCAGATTAGCCGTCAGGTGATTTTAGAAGCCAAAATCATGGAGGTGATTCTGGATGACAGCCATCAAGATGGCGTGAACTGGAAAATACTGGCAAAAAAAGGACTGGATGCAATTGAACTCACTACGGGCTTTGGAGTGGCAAATCCGGCAAAATTCGCTTCTGTTTTTACTTTGGGCTCCAATGCTGGTGATTTCAGCGCAATGGTTGAATTTTTGGCCACTCAAGGAAAAACCAATGTCCTATCCAGCCCGCGAATTTCAACGTTGAATAATCAAAAAGCCATTATTAAAATTGGCAGTGATGAATATTTTGCCACAGGTTTTTCTGCGATTGGTATCTCTAATGGCCTGACAGCATCGACAAGCAGTGTTTTCCCTACCTTGGCATCGTTTTTCTCAGGGATTGTGCTGGATGTGATTCCACAAATAGACGATCAGCAGAACATCACCTTGCATATTCACCCCTCTATTACAAAAGTTGATACACTCTTAAAAGACTTTACCATTGACCAAAGCAGCTCTCCCTGGCCTACTCCGCTTAGTACGGTAAGAGAATCAGACAGTATTGTTAAAACGCAAAATGGACAGGTTGTTGTCTTAGGCGGGCTGATGCAAGAAAGGGCGGTTGAAAACAAGGAAGGTTTAACCGGATTAGCCAGCATTCCCTGGCTTGGTCATTTGTTTCGGGTTGATAAAGGTTCAACTCAAAAATCAGAACTGATTATTTTGTTAAGGGCCTCAATCATTAATAGCAACTCAGATTGGCAAAATGAGCTGGATTCAACCAGGCCAAGACTGGAACAGCTCGAATCCCAACCGCTTTGGAAATAACGTTAAGTAGAGACGCGATTAATCGCGTCTCCTGCGGAAATTGAACGCCGTTAATCTACGCCTTAATCAACTCAACCAGCATCGCAACCTGGTCAGAAACATCATTCAGTGCCGGAATATAACGGTAAGATTCACCGCCAGCTGCAATAAAAATTTCTTTATTGGTCATAGCGATTTCCTCCAGGGTTTCCAGACAATCCACCGCAAACCCCGGACACACCACATCAATATCTTTAATGCCCTGTTTCGGCAACTCCTGCAAAGTTTCCACACAATACGGCTGCAACCATTTCGCCCGGCCAAACCGCGACTGAAACACCAGTTTCCATTCTGAGGGCTGCAAGTTTAATTTATGCGCAATCAACTGCGCGGTTTTTTGGCACTGATGAAAATACGGATCACCCCATTCGGTGAGTTTTTCCGGCAATCCATGAAACGACATCAATAATAACTCTCCCCTGCCCTGTTCATGCCAGGCGGTTTCAATCGACTTTGCTATTGCCGTAATATAATGGGAGTGCTGATGATAATCACTGATAAACCGAAAGTTGTGAATATGCCGCCAGCTGCTTAATACCGCGCTGCTAGCATCATAAACTGATGCTGTGGTGGTGGAAGAATATTGCGGATACAGCGGCAAAATAATAATTTCATCAACCTGTTCGGCTTTGAAACTGGCTAATTTATTCGCAATGCTCGGTTCACCATAACTCATGGCATAATCAACAATAACGCCAGTATCAGCAAGAGTTCTATTCACCTTTTCAGCCAATGATTTAGTGAAAACAATCAAAGGTGAGCCGTCTTTATGCCAGATTTTGCGATAAGCTTCCGCTGATTTATGCGGACGAAAGGGCAATACCACGCCATGCAAAATCAGCCACCACAGCGGTCTGGGTAAATTGACAACCCGCTTGTCCCACAAAAACTGTTTCAGAAATGACCTGACGGCGGAAACTTTAAGCGAACTGGGCGAACCCAAATTAACTAACAATACGCCGGTTTTTTTCTGCATCATGCAATCCTGGCTTTATTTGCGATTAATCAAACTTAAAAATTCAGCACGGGTGCTTAATTCTTTTCTAAAAATTCCGGTCATCACCGAAGTAGTCATCACAGAATTTTGTTTTTCAACGCCACGCATCATCATGCACAAATGTTTGGCTTCAATTACTACGGCCACACCTTTGGCATTCACCGCAGTTTCCACCGCATCGGCAATTTGCTTGGTGAGTTTTTCCTGAATTTGCAAGCGTCGCGCATACATGTCAACAATCCGAGCCAATTTTGACAAGCCCAGCACTTTTCCTTGCGGCAAATAGGCAATATGGCATTTACCAATAAACGGCAATAAATGATGTTCACATAAAGAATAAAGTTCTATATCCTTAACAATCACCATATCTTCAGTATCAGCCTCGAATATCGCGCCATTCAGCACTTCTTCGAGAGTCTTTTCATAGCCATTGTTTAAAAACTTAAACGCTTTCGCAGCACGTTTAGGCGTATCAACCAGACCTTCACGGGTTAAATCTTCGCCAACTGCGGCAATAATTTTGGAAAAATATTCTTCCATCACATCATCTCTTGAAAAAAAACGGTCGCTCAGTATACCACTATCACTGGGTAAACTTTAATGCTTGCAATAGCACTTGTTCATCAGCGCCAGGTTTTGTGGCGTTTTCGCTTAAATATCGCCGCCAGCCTCTGGCTCCGTTTTCACCATGAAACAAACCCAAAATATGCCGGGAAATACTGTTAAAGCGCACACCCTGTGACAATTGCTGTTGAATATAAGAAACCAAAGCCAAGACAATTTCGGCTCTGGTTTTGACTGGATAATTTTGTCCGAAAATTTGCTGGTCAACCTGCGCCAGAATATAGGGATTGTGATAAACCTCCCGCCCTAGCATTACGCCATCAATTTTTCTTAGAAACTCGTTTGAGCTTTCCAGAGTGGTAATTCCACCGTTTAGAATAACTTCCAGCTGTGGAAAATCCTGTTTTAATTGATAAACCACCTCGTAACGCAAGGGCGGAATTTCGCGATTTTCCTTCGGTGATAAGCCGCTTAACCAGGCTTTGCGGGCATGAACAATAAAGGTTTTACAACCTGCGCTGGCCACTAAGCTGATAAATTCATGCAATTCTTCATAAGAGTCCCGTTCATCAACGCCAATCCTTGATTTGACTGTAACGGGAATTTTCACCGCTTGCTGCATTGCTACCACGCACTCGGCAACTTTGGCAGGCTCCAGCATCAAACACGCACCAAAACTGCCGTTTTGTACTCTGTCACTCGGACATCCAACGTTTAGATTAACTTCGTCATAGCCGTAATCTTCAACCATTTTTGCACACGTTGCCAAGTCAGCTGGATTTGAACCGCCTAACTGAAATGCCACCGGATGCTCTTCAGCATTAAACTGTAAAAATCGTTCTGGATTGTTGGCGTGTAATAATGCACCTGTCGTCACCATTTCGGTATATAACAGTGCATGTTGTGATAATAGCCGATAAAAATAGCGACAATGTCGGTCTGTCCAGTCCAGCATCGGGGCAACGCAAAAGCGTCTATCTACAGATTTGTTATTAGTCATTTATCCTTAACCTGGAAAAACAATATCATACTGTTTCATTAAATCCGCTATTTTATTACGCTGAACTTTATGGACTGATAAACTTAAATCATCGATGATTAACCCACGTTCCTGTAAAGATTCGACCTCAACATAAATGTCATTCACATCGTAAATTTCCAACGCGCTAAAAATAGCTGCTGTGTCTTTTCCTTGATGTCTTTCTGGTTGCTGATTGTTCTTTATCGCGAATACTGCCTCATCCAGTAATAACAACGATACCTGCTGTTCAAAAGCGGCGGTGCTTAATACAACATCCAACATTTCCTGTACAACACAGCCGCTATGGGGAGCGGAACGCAATGCAAATAAATATTTTTTCATCGGCTTTCAAAACACCATAAAGCAATCAGCTTCCAAAGTCGCTTCAACCAATTGCCCTAAACCGGAAATCCGAAAACCTTCAGCTAAATCATTATCCTGCTTGTTTTGCCGTGTAGCTTCATCAGTATGTAATAATCCACGCCGTTGCGCTGCTGAAATGCAAACTACCAAATCTATTTGGTGTTCACGGGCTAATTCAGACCATTTTTGGGTGATATTAAATTCATCATCCGATGGCGTGGCGTGGCGGAAGGCATGATAAATTCCGTCCTGATAAAAAAATATCCGAAAAATTTGATGATTCATTTCCAAAGCAGCTTTGATGAAGTGGTAAGCAGTTTTTCCGTTATTGGAATAGTTAGGACTGGAGTTGATTTGGATGGCGTATTTCATTTTTTGATTAATTTTCGCCATAAAATTTTCAGAAAAACTGCAGAACAAAAAAAACGCATCATGCTGGTAAGATGCCATTTCAAATATTTAAGGCTGCGATGGCTGCTCCGTTGAGCTTGATGAATAATTTGAGCAGTAGGGCACAGCACAATTTCATAGCCCTGCAACCGCAATCTGGCACATAAATCTACATCTTCATAATAAAGGAAAAAACCAGTGTCAAAGCCACCTATTTTCCTGAATATTTGAGCAGGAAATAACATGAACATTCCCGCAACCCAGTCTGGAAAAAGAATGTCATTATTTATAAGGTAATCACTGCCTTTGCAGCCACCAAAGGCTTTGCGTATTATCTTAAATGGCGTGGGAAAATATCGTGCACTATCCTCTGCTGTTCCTGATTGATTTAATACCAGTGGTGCTGTTATGCCAACGTTATTTTTTAAGCAGGATAATAGTGTCGGAAATGGATCGCTAGTTAATCGGATATCAGGATTTAGTACGCAGAAAAAAGCGCCTGTTGCCTGCTCAAAAGCTTGGTTGTGATTCTCGGCAAAGCCTTTGGCTTTTGTATTTCTAATAACAGCAAGTGGAAAAGGAAATTTATTTTGAGTAAATAGTAGCGGCTCATTAAGATTAAGTGTCAAAATAACTTCAAATGTGACAGGAAAACAATAAGTGGCCAAATCATGAAAAAGATTACTAATTAAATCTTGCTGCCCATGACTGACTACAGAAATAGATATTAGTATCTTGTTTTTTATTTTTTCCATTCAAAAACCTTTGGATCCGTTTATTGTTTGTCACATTCAACTATAAAATTAGCAAATTCACTCCAGCCACATACTGTTTCCTCCTCTCGCTTAACGTCTTCAACAACTGAAAATATATCCTCTCCTGAAAGTAATCGATTTAACAGTAAAGCCAGCTCTTCTGCTGAATAAGGATTAAAAAAACTGGCTTTATCATAACTGCCTATGGTTTCGTGAGCATACGGCAAATCTGCCAATAAAACCGGCTTTCCAAAAGCTTTTGCTTCAGAAATCGGTAATCCCCAGGTTTCAAGTTTTGAAGGAAATATAACCACATCAGCCTTATCATAACGATGTAATACCTCAGCATGAGGTAACACTCCAAGCAAATTAATGTAAGGCTTATCAAAACACTTTTTTGCTATTGCTAACGCATAGCGACTCTCTGTACCATCAAAAGTAAATTGAAACTCTATCCGGTTTTCTAATCTAACACCTTTCTTTTCAAGTAGCTCACAAGCATAAACGATCACCTCAAAATTTTTAAAAACCCGCGGAATAGCAGGATAAAAAATAGTTATTTTTTCTGAACGTGCTTTTTTATTAATTTGATGTTTATCTCTTTCTGCAACTGGATAGGCTACAAGAACTTTGGCAATCCCAAAACGCTTTTTGAACTCTTGGGCAATCCACCGCTGTTGGACTATAACATATGTGTTTTTACATATCCTATATTGATAAATCAAATGATAAAACTTGGAGAACAAAAAAAATTTTGGCTCGAAAAAAGCATCTTTTAAAGATGCTTTGAAAAAAATGGCTGGATTATGGCAATAAACAAATTGCTTTTTCGCTTTAACCCAAGGGGTCATATCGTGCATAGATAACCAAATATCTACAGATAGCGAATAGGAATAAAAATAAGCATAAATATATTCAAAAAAAACACGTAAAAACCAGTTTTTTTTGGGCCAACTCAAAGCAATAAACTCAACTCGCTGGGTCTTAGGAAAATCATTATAAAATTTAAGATCACTTACTAATGCAATAACCTTCACATGCTCATAACAAGAAAATGCTTTAAGACATTCTTTCATCACAACTAATGGACCGCCCTCTATAAGATTCACGCCAGAAATCACAATAGTTTTCATTTTTACCTTAAATCATTTTTTTAATTACTTTAGCTGGCACACCCGCTGCAATACAGTTATCTGGAATATCTTTGGTAACAACGCTTCCTGCACCAATCACTGCATTTCTACCAACCGTTACACCTGGTAAAACACTTACATTTTCACCAATCCAAACATTTTCACCAATATTTACTTCAAAAGCCTCCAATGGCCGCTGTAAAGGTGGTAATTGAAGTTCTTCAAGAAAGTTTTCCTTTTTAAAACTGCCATGATTATGATCTGAAATAAAAACTTTGCTTGCAATCAACACATTATTTCCGATCACCACTTTTTTTACAACGCCAATATGGACATAATCATTAACCTGTACATTATCTCCAATGTAAAGTTTTTTACCCTCGCCTTCTACATCAATTCTTAAACCCACGCCTGCCGTGAAAGCCTTTCCAAAAACGACTCCATTCATCCCTCTTATATAAAAAGGTCGCCTTATAATTCTTACATTCCCTACAAGCAAGCGACTTATTATTACGTCATTTATTAAGCGGATAAACCCAAAAAAACCGTAATGTTTTAAAATATTTAATATTTT
>CAIQWF010000120.1 GCA_903875455.1 uncultured Pseudomonadota bacterium | reverse complement strand
GTTCCCGGTCCTAAAGCTATCTGGGAGGGATTGGAGAAAATTCGCCATTATGCGGTTGGGATTGAAGTCGGGAGGGCGGTTTATGCGCCTTGATGTGAGATGTGGGTAATCGTGTGCCCTGAAACCGGATTATCCTGAAGCGCAGGAAATGTTATTCCACACCCAGCTGCATTGCGCTGACTGGTCAAACTATTTTGACAGCCAGGAAAAAATTCTCACTGCGATCAACGCAGGTCAGCATGGATACACGCCGTTTCAAGTACTGGCTATCTGTGAATCCGCAGCAATCCAACAAAAATGTGCCATTACTTATACCTCTGATAAATATCCTGTAGCAGAAACACTGCTTGTCAAGGAACAGTGTTATCAGCATGACAAAATCCGCATCGCCTATTTGTCAGACGATTTTCGCGAACATGCCATGGCTTTTTTAATGGCCGGGGTATTTGAACAACATGACAAAAATCGTTTTGAAATTATTGCTGTCTCATTCAGTCCAGAAGATAGCAGCGAGACCGGGCAGCGGCTTAAAAACTCCTTTAGCCAGTTTATTGATGTTTCCCGATTAGGCAACCATGAAGTGGCATTGTTAATAGAGGAACTGGAAATAGATATTGCCGTGGATTTAATGGGATATACCGGGCAGTGCCGGACTACGATTTTCAGCTTTCATCCCGCGCCTGTGCAGGTGAATTATTTAGGCTATCCGGCGACGATGGGCGCGACTTATATGGATTATATTTTTGCCGATAGTTATTTAATTCCGGCCGCATATCAAGAGTGTTACAGCGAAAAAATTGCTTATTTACCGGATTGTTTTCAGGCCAATGATGACAGGCGTTTAATAAGCGCGGAAAAAATAACCCGTACCCAGGCCGGATTGCCGGAAACAGGTTTTGTTTTTTGCGCTTTTAACAACAGCTATAAAATCAGTCCGGTGTTTTTTGAAATCTGGATGCGCTTGTTAAAATCAGTTCCAGGCAGCGTGTTATGGTTGGTAACGGATAATCCGTTTGTGCAGAGTAATTTTCGCAACGCGGCAATTCAGCACGGTGTTGAGCCAGAGCGGTTAGTTTATGCCAGTCGGATGAAATATGCAGAGCATCTGGCACGCTTTCAATTAGCCGATTTATTTTTGGATACCTTGCCATTTAATGCTGGTACGACCGCAAGTGACGCACTTTGGGCGGGCGTTCCGGTTATCACTTGTTCGGGCGAAGTTTTTGCAGCACGGATGGCCGGAAGTTTATTACATGCGCTGGGATTGCCGGAGCTGGTTACGCAGAATCTGGCAGAATACGAAGCATTGGCATTGAAAATTGCCATGACTCCGGTTTTATCAGCTGAGATTCGCACGAAACTGGCAGAAAATCGCCGCACTTATCCTTTATTTAATACAGCGAGGTTTTGCCGACATCTTGAGGCGGCGTATACCACGATGTGGCAACGGCACCAGCGCGGAGAATCTCCAGCCAGTTTCGCAGTGCAGCCAATTAGTGAGCCAGTGATAAAAAATGCTTAAAAAAATATTTGCCAGAAAATCAGCGTCACAATCTGAACAAAAACAGGAACAGACGGCGCCGGTTGTTGAGGCTTTACCGGCGGATGCTTTTCAAATCGCAATCCAGCATCACCAAAAAGGCGAGTTGCCACAAGCCGAAGCGCTTTACCGGAAAATTCTGCAACACGAGCCGAATCATCCTGATGCCCTGCATTTTTCAGGAGTGCTGGCTTATCAGACTGGCCGATATGACGCAGCGGTTGCGTTGATAAATCAGGCTATCGCTGTTAATCCAGGCTTCAGTGCCATGTATGGTAATTTAGGGCTGGTGTTTCAGGCGCAAGGCAAATTCGATCAGGCTATTGACAGCTATTACAAGGCGCTGTCGTTGCAGCCGGATTCGGTTGATGTTCGCAATAATCTTGGAAGTGCTTTTGTGGCACAAAATAATATTGCCGCAGCGATTGAAAGTTATCGCTATTTGCTGCTGTTAATGCCTGATGATGTGCAGACTCAAAACAGACTGGATTATTTGCTAAAGCAAAATGCAGTTGGTGGAAACAGGCAATCTGAAAACCTTTCCAGATTAAACGATGCCAAAGCACATTATGAGCTTGGAGATTTATTGCGCCAGCAATGGCAGCTTAATCAGGCAATTGAAAGCTATAAAAAAGCCTTGGCAATAAAACTGGATTATCTTGAAGCTCATCTCAACTTGGGGCTGGTGTATCAGGAACAATGTTTTTGGGATGAGGCTGCCAAATGTTTCGGTTTTGCCCTTGCCATTAATCCCGATTGTGCTCCGGGCTATTGCCATCTCGGCACTATCTACCATTTACAGAACAAGCTGGATAGCGCAATCGAGCATTATCAAAAAGCTCTTAGCCTTCAGCCGGATTATATTGAAGCCCGGCAAAGACTGTTTAATACCCAGCTGCATTGTTGTGACTGGTCAAGCTATCGCGAAAGCCGCGAAAAAATCCGCAATGATATTCGTGCCGGTCAGCATGGGTACAGACCTTTTCCATTTTTAGTGCTGTCTGAATCGGTAGCAGACGAGCGGCAATGTGCATCTGCTTATGCTGCTGACAAATATCCGCCAGCAGTAACACCGCTTTGGAGCGGACAGCGTTATCAGCATGACAGGATACGGGTGGCGTATATTTCGGACGATTTTCGTGAACATCCGGTTGCTTATCTAATTGCCGAGTTATTTGAAAAGCACAATCATGAGCGGTTTGAAACCATTGCTATTTCATTAAATCCTGAAGATAAAAGCCCAATAGGACAGCGGATTAAAAATGCGTTCAGGCAATATATTGATGTGTCGCAGATGGGAAATTATGAAGTGGCGGCGTTAATCCGCGAACTGGAAATAGATATTGCAGTTGATTTGATGGGACTGACCAGTTATAGCAGGACTGGAATTTTCAGTTTTCGCCCCGCGCCTGTGCAGGTCAACTATTTAGGCTATCCTAGCACTACGGGCGTGGACTATATAGATTATATTCTCGCTGACAAACAGCTTATCCCTTTAGAACATCACCAGAATTACAGCGAAAAAGTGGTTTATTTACCGGATACTTTTTTCGTCAATGATTCCAATCGTGTGATTGCAGAATATACGCCGACCCGCGCCGAAGCAGGCTTGCCGGAAACAGGATTTGTATTTTGCTGTTTTAATAATCATTACAAAATTAACCCTGAGCTTTTCACTATTTGGATGCGCTTACTTGGTAAAGTCGAAAATAGCGTGTTGTGGTTGAGTGCCGCCAATGCGTTTGCGATTGCCAATTTACGCAACCAGGCCATCTCGCATGGGGTTGCGCCAGAGCGGCTGATTTTTGCAGCGCGAACCAGGGATGTTGCCGACCATCTGGCCAGACAAAAACTGGCAGACCTGTTTTTGGATACGCTGCCTTACAATGCTCATGCAACCACCAGCGATGCGTTATGGGGCGGATTGCCGGTTTTAACCTGTATGGGCAATACTTTTGCCGGCAGGGTAGCAGGCAGCTTGCTGACTGCAGTAGGCTTGCCGGAGCTTATCACATACAATCTTCAAGACTACGAAGCGCTGGCATTCAAGCTTGCCACGACCCCGGAATTACTAAGCCAGATTCGCGACAAACTGGCGCGAAACCGCAGCACTTATCCATTGTTTAATACAGACCGGTTCCGTCAGCATATTGAGGCAGCCTATACCATGATGTGGGAACGTTATCAGCGCGGAGAGTCACCCGCCAGCTTTGCTGTGCCGCCAATCGACTGAAATATCCAGAGTTTAACAGCAAAAAAGTAGTCTCGGCTCATCATGGAAACCTCTTCTGCCACTGTACAGACGGCAATTGCGCATCATCAGGCAGGGCGGCTGGAACTTGCAGAAGCCCAATACCGCGCCATTTTAAAGGTTGCGCCGAGGCAAGCTGATGTTCTGCACAATCTGGGGGTGCTGTTAATACAGCGCCAGCAAATGCAGGCGGCTTTGACTTTTTTTAAGCAGGCTTTGGAAGTTGATGCCAATCGCGGCGAATATTGGACTGGCTATATTGAATGCTTGCTGTCAGCCAATCTGGTTGGCGAAGCAGATTACGCTTTATCGCAAGCGCAACAGCGCGGTTTTCAGGGGCAGATTTGGCAGAACTTGCAGCAACGGATTCAGCAAGCGTTACAATCGCAGGCGATTAATTTACGCTCCTTTAAAGTGTTTCCCGGTTTTACTGGGCAGCAGATGCAGACAGTGCTGATTGCCGAAGTGAGTATAAATTCTGTCGCAATCCTTAATTTATCCAGTTTGGCTACTGCGCTTAAGCAACTTCTCGACGCTGAATTTGCCACCCTGTCTGCTGATGCAGCGACAGATGCTCAAGGCTTGACCAATCTTTTGCTGGACAGTGCTGTCATTTTGCAACAGCAAGCCGGATTTCCGGTTTTTATGACAGGCCAGGCAGAACAACTGCCGAACTCTAATCAGTTTCATCTTTCCCTTCCTTATCACAATATACCGGCGGCGCTGGAATCCTTGAAATGGTCGGTACAAACTTTAAATAGCCTGATTAATGAAAAAGTCGCAGCGCCTGCCGTTGCTTTAAAGCAAGGGTATCACGCTCTATTACTGCAATTGCGGCAGGCTGCACAAGGTTGTTTCAATCACAATACCCAACATTTTTTTTACGCTGCTCAGGCCGAAAGAATTCCCTATTTGCACTTGGCCGATAAAATTTATCAGTTCGGTTATGGAAAGAATGCCCGCAGACTGGATAGCTCAATAACCGATGTAACTCCCGCACTTGCTGTTAATCTGGCGAAAGATAAATTATTTTGCGCACAACTATTGCGGCAGGCAGGCTTTCCAGTACCGGATCACGCTGTCGCCCGTGATGTTAATGCCGCTGTGCAAATTGCTGAGCAGCTCGGTTATCCGGTGGTGGTTAAACCGATAGATCAGGACAAGGGCATAGGAGTTGCAGCAGGCCTGAAAGATGCAGCCGCCGTGTGTAGAGCTTTTGCCAAAGCGATTGAATATTCAGCGCGGGTGTTGGTTGAAAAACACATTGACGGCGATGATTACCGAATCACGATTATTGAAGGGACGATAGAGCGGGTCACGCGCCGCATCCCGGCACATCTGGTTGGCGACGGCGTTTCCACAGTGCAGCAATTATTGAACAAAACTAATGCCGACCCGCGCCGCCAGCCCGGAAAACAGCAAGCAATTTCGCCTATCAACATTGACCATGAAACCGGTTTTTTACTGGCAGAGCAGGGCTTGAGTTTAACGGCTATTCCCAAAGCAGGGCAATTTGTCAAAATGGCACGGATTGCCAATGTCGGGGTAGGTGGAATACCGGAGCGATTGAATCTTGAAGCGGTGCACCCTGACAATTTGCGCTTGGCGCTGCGGGTGGCGCAGTGTCTGGGGCTGGATTTTGCCGGAATTGATTTTTTAAGCCCGGATATATCGCAAGCCTGGCATCAGGTCAGTTGCGGGATTTGCGAAGTCAATGCCCAGCCGCAACTGGGTGAATATGCCGATGCAATAAAAGGCAGTCGTTATGCTGCCGCTTTGGCAAGGATTTTAAAAAATACTGACGGGCGGATTCCGATTGCCGGGATTATCGGCGAAACCTCTATTGCTGACAGAGTTGCGCAGATTTTGTATGGAATTTTACTTGGCGCTGGTGTGAATGCCGGCGTTAGCGTTAGTCAGGGCATCTGGATTGGTGCGGAACAGGTGTCATGGAAAAATTTGGGCGGTTTTGCCGGTGGCAGGTTGCTGTTGATGGACAGAAAGGTAGAAGCGGCGATTATCCCGACCAGTTTTACAGAGCTGTTGCAATATGGCTCTGCGTTTGATTTGTGTGATGTGGCGGCGCTATTAAATCCGTATGATGAACATAGAGCCGTTGCAGGCTTTCATAGCCGCGAAACCGTTGCCGGATTAAATCGGCATCTATTGCAACGGGCGCGTAAGGCGGTGATTTTGAATGCAGATTATCCAGTTTGTTTAGCGCAACGCGCTTTTTTATCCGCTAAAGAATTGATTTTGGTGTCAGCATCAGCTGAACAGGTTGAGGTATTAGCCTATGTTAAAGCCAATGGACGCGCTGTTTGGCCGGTTACGGTTGATGAGCAGACCGCAATCTGTATGAGTCATCAGCAGGTTTGTGAGTATATTCCGCTAAACAACAAGCGTTCGGGGACGATGTTAGAGGTTGTGTTTGCGGTGGCATTGGCTTGGGCACTTGAAATTCCACTTGCCAGAATTCGTTCGGCATTGATCGCGCTGGATTAGCTTTTTGCTTTGTTACTTATGTAAATTTTCTGGGACTTTTTCCTCTGTACATGACAAAAAATAACTCGTTGAAAATGTGACAAAATATTATATTTTTGCGAAACGAAAGATTATGTCCCACTTCAACGAGCTATCAACTATGTTAAACCAACACTTTCGCTGG
>CAIQWF010000119.1 GCA_903875455.1 uncultured Pseudomonadota bacterium | reverse complement strand
TGAGATTTTATGGCGTAAGGTTAAATATGAATGGTTGCCTTTGTCGTGTTACGTCAGTTATGCAAATTTGAAAAAAACGGTGGTGGATATACTTTCAAATTTTGGAACTAAATACCGTATAACTTTTGTTTAACTACTTAGTTTTTTATAAACTGAATTCAGCAATAGAAATAGGAACAAAACCATTTTCATCTGGCTGCCACTCTTGCCATTGAATCAATATGTTGAATACAGCAATGGTAAATGCCAAACGTGCCTGAAAGTATTCCTCAACACGGTGCAAAACTTTCTTGAAATGACAAACAGTTGTCAGCATGGAAAAAACAGTTTCAAAAAGTGGTTTAAAAAGTGTCGGGTTGTACTTGACCATTACATTTTTGCATGTTGATTGACAGGGGGTGAAATCAGGTTAAATCTTACGCCTTTTGACCAACTTCGGATCAACGGTAATCGGCCGATAAATTTCCACCCGATCACCTTCCTGTATCGGCGTATCCAGCTTTGCCATTTTGCCAAAAATTCCCACTTTTTGTACTTCCAAATCAATTTCAGGATACAGTTTTAACAGGCCTGATAATTTAATCGCATCTTCGACTTTACTATCGGAAGGAACTTCCAGTCGCATCCATAATTGCCGATCCGCAAGCGCGTAACAAACTCCGACATTCATGATTTACTCCTAGCTAACATCGGCAACCGGTTCAACAGTTGATTCAATCTCAACCGCTGATAATTCAACTTTGGCTTTTTTAATAGCAGCACGTTTGGCATCAAGCAGGCGTTTACCGGCGATAATAAAACCCAGCATAATAAAACCGCCGGGCGGCAAAGCCATCAGTAAAAAGCCTTTATATTGCGGAATCAGGGTGAGTTCCATAAAGCTGAAAGCCGAACCTAATAACAGCGAAGCATTCGCAAACAGTGTTCCAGAGGCAATAATTTCCCGTGCCGCGCCCAAAGCAACCAACGCAACAGTAAAACCCAAACCCATCATCAAACCATCCCAAAGTGCCTGTTTGATGTCATTGCGGGAAGCAAACGATTCCGCGCGGCCTAAAATGGCGCAATTGGTCACAATCAATGGAATGAATAAACCCAACACTTTATAAAGTTCGTGCAACCAGGCGTTCATTACCATATCAACAAGGGTAACTAATGAGGCGATGAGTAGTACAAACACCGGTATTCTGATTTCGGCTGGAATTAAATGCCGCGTCCATGAAATAATGCCGTTGGAGGCAATTAACACTACCAACGTCGCCAACCCCATTCCCAAGCCATTCGTGGCAGTGCCGGTGACGGCCAACAATGGACAGAGTGCCAGATTTTGGGAAAAGACAATATTGTTATCCCACAGGCCATCACGGGTGATTTTTCGATAAGTTTCTGAAAAAAGCATGATTTTCTCCTCGTTTTGTTAAGGGTTTAACAACTCGTTCCGATGCTGGTTAAAAAACTGTAAGCCTTGATAAACCGAACCGACTACCGCACGCGGCGTAATGGTTGCACCACTAAATTGATCGAATGTGCCGCCATCTTTTTTTACTTTCCACTGCGTTTCAGTTAAATCCATCAGCGAATGACCGTTAAAACTTAAAATCCAGTCCGATTTCGCCGCTTCAATTTTATCGCCCAAACCGGGGGTTTCTGCATGAGCAATCACCTGTTGCGTTTT
>CAIQWF010000118.1 GCA_903875455.1 uncultured Pseudomonadota bacterium | reverse complement strand
TGAGATTTTATGGCGTAAGGTTAAATATGAATGGTTGCCTTTGTCGTGTTACGTCAGTTATGCAAATTTGAAAAAAACGGTGGTGGATATACTTTCAAATTTTGGAACTAAATACCGTATAACTTTTGTTTAACTACTTATCATTATAGTTATCTGTATAAATAGCACAGCTAAAAACGCTTTATACCTAATGGGTTAGCTCATTAATCCCAAGATACAAGGCATTTAACAACGCCAGATTGTTTGCAAATGTTTGCCCGTTTTCTCGATGGGTCATCGCTTCCACCAGTCGATAAATTTTCTGCTCCCCCGTTTCCGTGCTTAAAATCTGCTGCAACTTTTGTTTGGTAGCCGCTGAAACAAAACTGGCAATATCTCGACCTAACAATCTTGCCCCTGCTCGTTCAAAATCAAAATCATCCTCTGCCAATAAATCACCATGCTGCTGGGCTAATCGTTCAGTTTGTCCTGCATCTAAATAGTTGCGTAACAAAAATGCCAAATCGGTTGCATCTTTACTTTGTTCAGGACGATCCCGCCACGCCATCAGCTTTAAAATGACCAACGCCGGAATAGTAACAATCTGAATATCCAGTTCAGGGTTTTCGCGTAACCGAACAGTTTGTGTTGCCTGATAAGCATCAGCAAATCCTGTGATGTTCATTTTTACACTGCCATCCGGCGGCCAGCTAATACAGGTGTCATCGCCAGCAATCGCACCAAAAGGCACAATATCAAGCGGGGTATCGTTTTGATAAAAAAGACGCTGTTCCATTTTGCTGCTGGAAAACTGTCCGGTGGCTATCAATGCGTTTTTCAGATTTTGAAATTCTGCCCATGTTGCAACCTGAACCGCTAAATCAATATCTCTGGTTGCTCTGGGGGCTTTTATATCATGACCGTATTCAAACACCATGTCTCTGGCTGTCGCTCCAATCACAAAAAACTTTATCTGGTTGTTGTGGGCAACCTCGACAATCAATTCATAGATTTTAACTAGCGAATCGTCAATCTTGGCTGAAATGTTCAGCAAGGTATTTTTCATAAATTAAATTTGCTGCTTCAATATTTCTGGAATCAGCCGAGGCCATTAAATCAGCGTAAATTAGCAGCGGATGCACAAATTGAGAATGGTTATCTTCAAAGTCAAATTGCCAAAATGGCTTTAAAATTTCTATATTGCCGTTTGGATCTTTACGCAGTTTATGACTCAACAGAAATGAAGCCAATTGTGATTCGGGTAAATAAAGTGTGATGATTTCCGGTTTTAAATAGTGGGTTAGTTTATCAGCCGCCACTTCACCGCCCCAGTAAGCCTGCAATGGTTGTAATGAAGTTGTTTGCCACCAATCGTTTGTGGTTGCCTTATATCTACCTATCATTTGCTTGGGGCGTAACTTTTCAGGATAGCCGGCAATCCACCGCTCCAGCAATTGGCGTTTATTTTTTAACCGTCGCCTCCTTTTTCCCATATCAACAAGAAAACCAAGACTGACTAGATCATTAATAATCCAGCCCACCGCTCCCAAAGCAACTTCTGCATTTTTGGCAATGTCACGATAAGAAGCATTGATCAGTTCAGGTTGGCATAAAAAGGCATAAATAACTTTCAGACCTGATGGCTGAAACGCCCGGTTAGTTGCAGGTGCAGACAGTTTTTCCGTCAGTTTGTTGCCCTTAACCCAGATAAAAAGCGGGAAGTGGTTGATATAAGCATTTCCAGCAGTATCCAAAAACCAGATTTCCTGTTCCTTCAATTGTTCCGCCAAAACAGGATTAATATAATCAGCCACCAGCAAAACTGGCCTGTCAGTTTTCCAGTGTTTAACCTGCATCACAGCGGCTTGGGTTGGCCTTGCCTTGACTTCAATAACCAATGGAACCACTTCTCCAGCAACAGTTAGATTGGCAACCGCATCAAAATAATAACCTTCGGGGTTTTTAACCCCATCGTTTTCTACCTTGATTTTAGCTTGTGTGGTATTGGCTAAAATAGTCAAGGCTGTATCCAGGATTTGTTGTTCTTTCACATCTGCTATATGGTTTTTGATTATGTGTTCATTATTCTAAATTGTTCATTAAAAATGAACAACTAATAAAAGTGAACAAAATTATGATTCCTCTGTGACAGCCTCTTTCGCTTTTTTAGGCTGAATCGTTAGCCCCACGCCGTCCAGCTCCTCAAATTTTTGAAGTTTTTTTCAAATTATCGGCTTTGTTGCACAAATCAAATTTGTTCCAAGCCTCCCCAACCCCAAAACAGTTTTATGCTATAGCAACTGTCATGGGTGTGCCAAGATAAGTGAAACGATTTAATAGAGCGGCACG
>CAIQWF010000117.1 GCA_903875455.1 uncultured Pseudomonadota bacterium | reverse complement strand
GTTATGGATGGCATAATAAACTCAGATAAATCTTCCTGCTCAATTGATATGTTATCATCCCAACAGTTCGGACAGTTTTTTGAAAAAATAGAGGAAATCTTAAATTCAGAGGAAAATGTAGCTACCAACAAACAACCTCCCCTGAAAAAAGATTTCCATGAAGCTACTAGAAACGATTTTAGAAAAAATGTCCACTGTTTCAAAACCACAAAAAAATTTTCAGTGTGCTATTGATGACCCTGATAAGTTTGCGAGGGCGATTTAACTATACAAATTTAAGTCGTTACAGTGATTTAAACGAGAAAACTTATCGTCGCTGGTTTGGAAAACAGCTCGATTTTATCGAGTTTAATCGCATCGGCAACAGTGAAGCTATTCCATTGTCCGCCACACTTATCGGCGTGATGGACTGTAGTTTTGTGGCCAAAAGTGGCAATAAAACTTATGGTTTGGGTAAATTTTGGGATTCAAAACAGGGCAAAGCGGAAAAAGGTTTGGAAATATCGACATTAGCAGTAGTCGATGTGAATTACAACACGGCTTATCACGTTTCCACGCGGCAAACACCGCCTGAATCAAAAGAAGGCGAAACCCGCGTCAACGATTATGTGCGGCATTTCCAGGAAAATTGTCATGCGTTACCGAAAGGCGTACGTTATATAGCAACCGATGCTTATTACACCAAGCAACTGTTTACTCATGCGGTGCTTGAGAAAGGGTATCATCAAATTGGCAAAATGCGCTGCGATGCCAACTTGCGTTATTTGTACACCGGCGAACAAAAGCCCAAAGGCAGGCATCGAGTGTATGACGGTAAAATGGTTATCGGCGAGATTAACCGCCTAGCGTTAGCTGGCGAACAGGATGGCATTAAAATTTATACGGCAATTGTCAACTGCGTCAATCTCAAGCGTAACGTTCGTGTTGTTTACTTGGTAAAAAACACCGCTCGGGGCTTAGGTTTTGCGTTGCTGTTTTCAACCGATACTGAGTTAGACGCACTGTCGATTGTTCGGTATTACAAGGCACGGTTTCAGATTGAATTTTTGTTTCGCGATGCCAAGCAGTTTACCGGGCTTTGCGACTGCCAGGCACGTTCAGAAGAAGCTTTGCACAGTCATTTCAATGCCAGTTTTACGGCGTTGAACTTGATTAAGTGGCATGACAGGGAGTTGTCACCTGAGCGAAAACCCATTTCGGTTGCAAGCTGGAAAACTCGATTTTTCAATACGTTACTGATTGAACGCATTTCTTGCAACTTTGCGCTAGACCTGAGTTTGATTAAATCCTCGACACATTATGAGGAGCTTTGTAACTTTGGAGTTATAGCTTATTAAAACTGTCCGAACTATTGAAATTGAAGACTCGCAAATTTTGATTATGGCAATTGTTCACGGCAAGCGATTATTGGTAAATGTTTCGGAACGATTTTGAACACGATTCTCACGATTTTAGGATGGACAGGATGTGCCTGTTAATCGAAAAATCCGTTAAATCCTGTTCAAAAACAGATTGCGCAGCGGTGGTTGATTTGTTGAGAAGCGAAGGAATTTAAAATGGCAAAGCCACAACAGTTGAGAATCTACTAAATAAACCCGATGAAAAAGTCGCTAATCCGAAAGCAAATTAGCCAAAACTCAGTTTTTACTACTATCCTAAAAATCATGCGCTATTTAAAATGCACCAAAAAAGTTTTGGATGAAATCGGCATAAAATCTCCCGCCGCTATTGAATCACGCGATAATGCAACCGAACCATTGGGTGATTGGTGCGTAAACCTGTTGCGGATTCAGCGCAAAAAATGCTTACTAATCGTGAATGAAAAAACCTTGTTTTCTATTCTCGTACCCGAACTTAAAAAAGCCCAAATTCAAAATATCGCTGTGGTATTTCGAGAAGCCCTGTTTGCCGCGCTGATAGATGAAGAATTTACCGCAGCACAAGCCGAAAAAATCTTGAGCGAATATGATGAAATCGGCATTTCAAAAACCACTGACCGCAGTGTGTTAGGCTCAATGAATGACTATACTTTTCTATACAAAGATTTTATTGAAGGTGACGGCGGTTTTCAATTTTGCAAAATTTCAGCGCTTATCATGCAGATGAATAGAACGCCAATGGGAGCAAGAAAATACGCTTATGCTATTGATTTGTTAAAAGAAGCCTGTAAAACAATAGCGTAAATCTAAAACAAAAAGGAGCAAAAAAATGTCCACAGCCTGGGCGGGCGGCACTGATGCCATTATCGAAAGAATGGAGCAAATGACCGCACTTTTTATTGAAGAACAACGCAAATCGATATACAGCGGTGAATCCGCTACCCATTGCGAAGAATGCGGCGAACCGATTCCTGAAGCTCGCCGCAAAGCCATCGCCTGTAAATATTGCCTTTCCTGTCAAACGGCATTGGAAACAGGCAAAACTTAACAACTCAGCCTGTTATTTTGGGCATGTAAAAAAAACGGAGACCGCACAGGCACCATGTTAAAACACACTCCGCTTTACAATCTGCACCTTGAATTGAACGCCAAAATGGTGGAGTTTGCCGGTTATCAAATGCCGGTGCAATATTCCAACGGCATTATCCACGAACATCTGCACTGCCGCACTCAAGTCGGCTTTTTCGACATTTCTCACATGGGGCAATGCCTGATTTTGGGCGAAAATTCCGCCGCTGAATTTGAAAAACTCGTCCCCAGCAACATTGGCAATCTCAAAATCCGGCAACAAAAATACACGGTTTTAACCAATCACACCGGCGGAATTTTGGATGACATCATCGTCACCCGCACCGCTTCTGGATTAATGTTGATTGTAAACGCCGCCTGCAAAGACAAAGATTTTGCCTATTTAAAAAGCCAACTTTCAAACTGCGAATTGAAAGAGTTACCGGAACAGGCGTTATTCGCCTTGCAAGGCCCGGCAGCGAGCACAATTATGGAAAAGTTTTCCCCCGCCGCCTCACAATTATCTTTTATGCAGGCCTGTGAAACCGAAATCAACGGCATTCCCTGTCAAATCAGCCGTAGCGGTTACACCGGCGAAGATGGTTTTGAAATTTCAGTTGCCAACAAAAACGCAGAAGCACTGGCTCGTTTGTTATTGGCTGAAAAAGCAGTTGAACCAATCGGCTTGGGCGCACGCGATACGTTGCGCTTGGAAGCTGGATTACCTCTTTACGGGCACGAACTGAATGAAACCATCACACCAATCGAAGCGGGATTAAAATGGTTGGTCAAGAAAGGTCATCAGCAATTTCCCGGCGCGGCGAAAATTTTGCAACAATTACAACACGGGTCAGAAACTATCCGCGTCGGTTTGTTGGTGGATAGCAAAATTCCGGTACGGGAAGGTTGCGTTATCAGTGATGCCGAAAATAATAAGGTCGGCTATGTCAGCAGCGGCAGTTTTTCCCCCAGTTTAGGCAAACCGATTGCGATGGCGCAACTTAACCGTAATTGCGCCGGAGTCGGAAATACTTTATATACGCAAGTGCGGAATCGCCAAATTGCCGTCACTGTCACCGCCTTACCTTTCGTCACTCATCGCTATCACAGGTAAACGCCATGCCAAACTCTCGTCCCAGCTTAGTGCAACTGGAAATGCGCGGTAATTTTATCAACCGCCATATTGGTTCCAATCCGCAGCAAATCAAGGAAATGCTGACAGAATTGGGTTTGACTGAACTGGAGGACGTTATCGGGCAAGCGATTCCGGCCAATATTCTGAATCACGAACCGTTAAAGCTCACCGAAACCATTAGCGAGCAGGCGGTAATTAAGCATCTGCGCAAAATGCGCGAACGCAATAAAGTTGCTACCTCGATGATTGGCATGGGCTATTACGACACCATCATGCCAGCGGTGATTAAGCGCAGCGTCCTTGAAAATCCTGGCTGGTACACGGCTTATACGCCTTATCAGGCCGAAGTCAGTCAGGGGCGGCTGGAAGCGTTGTTGAACTTTCAGCAGATGATTATGGATTTAACCGGTATGGAACTGGCGAATGCGTCGTTGCTGGATGAAGCAACCGCAGCGGCAGAGGCAATTAGCATGGCGCGGCGTTTGTCAAAAAATTCCAGTCAGCGGATTATTGTCGATGAAGATTGTCACCCACAAACCATTGCTGTGGTGCAAACCCGCGCTGCGGCTTTGGATTATGAAGTCATCGTCACCAATCCTTATCAAGATTTAGCAGAGCAGGATTTTTTCGCCCTGCTCGTGCAATATCCCGGCTCAAAAGGGGAAATCCACGACCTGAGCGAAATCACTGCGATTGCCCACAGTAAAAATGCGCTGGTCACGGTCGCCGCCGATTTGTTGAGTCTGGTGCTACTGAAACCGCCGGCTGCTTTCGGGGTTGATATTGTGGTCGGCAATTCCCAGCGCTTTGGTGTGCCGATGGGTTACGGCGGCCCTCATGCCGCTTTTTTCGCCACGAAAGATGAATATAAACGCTCGGTGCCCGGTCGGATTATCGGCGTTTCCAAAGACCAGCACGGCCAAATCGCCTTGCGGATGGCGTTGCAAACCCGCGAACAGCATATTCGCCGCGACAAAGCCACCAGCAATATTTGCACGGCGGAAGTGTTACTGGCGGTGATTGCCGGATTTTATGCGGTTTATCACGGCGCGGAAGGATTGCGCCTGATTGCCGGACGAGTCCATCGTTATACGCAAATTCTGGCGGCGGGAATTAGCCAGTTAGGTTATCAGATTCGCAGTCAAAGCTATTTTGATACCTTGCTGGTTTATACCCCAAACCGTACCAAACGGATTGCGGCACGGGCGGATGAGGCGGATATCAATCTGCGCATCGTTGATGCTGACCACATCGGCATTTCGGTGGACGAAACCACCACCCGCAATAATTTACGCGCGGTCTGGCAGGCTTTCGCTTCCGCCACTGCCGATATGCCGGATATTAACAAGCTCGATGCGCAAATCGGCGAGTGCATTCCAGAATCTCTGTTGCGTAACGATGAAATTCTGCAACATCCGGTTTTTGCCCGTTATCATTCTGAAACCGAAATGATGCGCTATATGCGCCGCCTGGCCAGACGCGACATCGCTTTGGATAGAGCGATGATTCCACTCGGTTCCTGCACCATGAAACTCAATGCCGCGACGGAGATGCAATCCATTTCCTATCATGAATTTAACGGCTTGCATCCGTTCGCGCCGTTGTATCAAACCCATGGTTATCAGCAAATGTTCGCCGAGCTGGAGGATATGCTCTGTGATTTGACCGGTTTTAGCGCGTTTTCATTACAACCGAATGCCGGTTCGCAAGGCGAATACACAGGATTATTAGTGATCCGCAAATATCATCAGGTCAGAGGGCAAACGCAGCGTGATATTTGTTTGATTCCCGCTTCTGCACACGGCACCAATCCTGCCAGCGCGACGATGGCAGGTTTAAAAGTGGTCGTTGTCGCGTGTGATGAAAACGGCAATATCAGCATGGTGGATTTGCGCAATAAGCTGAACGAATATCAAAACACCTTAGCCGCGCTGATGATTACTTATCCGTCCACGCACGGGGTTTATGAAGAATCGTTTCGGGAAATTTGTGATTTGATTCACCAGTACGGCGGACGGGTTTACATGGACGGGGCGAATTTTAACGCGCTGGTTGGGATCAGTCGTCCCGGTAAAATCGGTGCGGATGTCGCACATCTAAATCTGCATAAAACTTTCTGTATTCCACATGGCGGCGGTGGACCCGGTGTGGGACCGATTGGAGTGGTGGCTCATCTTGCGCCTTTTTTGCCCGATCATCCGGTGGTTGATGGCGTGAATCCGGCTAAAGGCGAATACGGTACTATCGGCACCATCGCAGCCGCGCCGTGGGGTTCAGCCAGTTTGTATACAATTTCCTGGGCGTATATTGCGATGATGGGGGCGGCGGGATTAAGAAAGGCCACGCTGGTGGCGATTTTGAATGCCAATTATATTGCCAAGCGTTTAGCGCCGTATTATCCGATTTTATACACCGGCAAAAACGGCTGGGTAGCACACGAATGTATTATTGATTGCCACGAATTCAAGAAAACCTGCAATATCACTGTGGAAGATATTGCCAAGCGTTTGATTGATTATGGCTTTCACGCTCCGACTGTTGCTTTTCCGGTTGCAGATACCTTGATGATAGAGCCGACCGAAAGTGAAGATAAAGCTGAAATTGACCGGTTTTGTGCGGCGTTAATTGCAATTCGGCAGGAAATCAGAGCCATTGAAACCGGGGCGGCGGATGCTGAAAATAATGTTTTGCACAATGCGCCGCATACCCACCGGTTATTATTGGCAGAGTGGGCCCTGCCCTACTCCAAACAACAGGCGTTTTTCCCTGATAATCATCAGCATGATGATAAATATTGGCCGCCGGTGGCGCGGATTGATAATGTTTATGGCGACCGGCATGTGGTTTGTGCCTGCCCGCCATTATCCGATTATGAATAGAAAGCCTAACAAGAACAGAACATGCCAACAGAAATTAACAACCGCGTCCTGATTTTTCTGCTCATCTCCATCGGCTTAATCACCCTGCCGCATGTTGAAAACGTGCCGGTATCGATTTTCGCTTTTTTTGCCACCATGCTGGTCTGGCGGTTCGTGGCGGTATGGAAAAAAAACTGGCTCCCGCACAAAATCCTTATTTTTCTGTTGCTATGCAGCGGATTGATATTGATGTTCAGCCAATATCGCAGCATCTTGGGTAGAGATGCGGGCACCAGTCTGTTTGTGCTGGCGATGGGGTTAAAACTGCTGGAAATCAGAACTCCGCGCGATATTTATCTGGTAACGTATCTGGCGTTCGTCATTGCCAGTTCACTGTTTTTGTATGAACAAAGCATCTTGATGGCAGTGTATATTCTGTTTGTCTGCTGCGTACTGTTGGCAACCTTGGTTACTATCAACAGCGAGAAACCGCAAACCTGGGTGGCGTTAAAAAAATCAGCCACCATTATCGCCCAGGCCTTGCCGATAGCAGCGGTATTATTCGTACTATTTCCACGTGTGGAAGCGCCGCGCTGGATGTTATTTAAAAATGAAAGCCAAGCAAAACTAGGATTAAACGACACGATTGAGCCGGGTTCAATCAGCGATTTAGGTCTATCGCCGGAACTGGTATTTCGGGTTAAATTCAATGGAGAAATTCCACCTCCTGACCAGCGTTACTGGCGTGGCCCGGCCTATTCTTATACCGACGGCAAACGCTGGACCCATAACAGTGAATTCAACATCAATCCTTTTTTGGATACCCCGCATTTTAAAGGCAAAGCCTATCAATATACCCTGTTGATGGAACCGCAAAATCAGAACTGGGTGTTTGCTTTGGATATGCCGGCCAAATTTTCTGGCAACATTCAGCAAAATGGAACTTATCAACTGCTTAGCCTGGAGCCGCCTAATACCCGTGCTGAATATCAAATTACCTCCTATCCAGACTATAACACCGGGAAAATTTCCACCAGTGAATATGGCGAGAATTTGCAATTGCCTAGCGGTTCAGTTTCTTCAGAAATTAATGATCTGGTGACAAAACTGCACGGCTTTGACCAGCAGCCGGAAGTTTTTATTCAGGCATTATTAGAATATTTCAGAAAAGAAGATTTTCACTACACCTTAAAACCGCCATTAATGGAAAACAAACCGATTGAGACTTTTTTGTTTAAAACCCGCTATGGCTTTTGCAGCCACTACGCCACAGCGTTTGTGTATTTAATGCGGGTGGCACATATTCCGGCGCGAGTGATTGGCGGTTATCAGGGCGGAGAAATGAACAAGGTTGGAGAGTTTCTGGAAGTGCGGCAAGCCGATGCCCATGCCTGGGCGGAAGTATGGCTGGAACACAAAGGTTGGGTACGTTTTGACCCGACATCGGCGGTTGCACCGGAACGGGTTGAGCAAGGCGTGAATGTCGAGCGGCAGGTCGCCAATCAGGAAGTGGATTTTACTCCCATCATTTCCGGCAACGCCTCCTGGTTGAAACAAGCGCAGCAGATGTGGCAAACCGTTGATTACAGCTGGCAACGCTGGGTTATCAACTATGACCGTGCCAATCAAAGTGAATTTTTATCCTCGTTAGGCATTAATGACATAAGAACGATGCTCTATACCATGTTGTATATCATCACCTTTATCACGGCGGTGCTGGCGTGGTTTTTATTGAAAAACAATCGCCGTCATGCCGATAAGGTTGTGCTGATTTACGATAAGTTCTGCCAGAAACTAGCGAAAGCAAAGCTGGAGCGGCATAGCAATGAAGGAGCGCGGGATTTTGCACACAGGGCGAGCCGCAGTTTGCCGGAATATTCCGTGCAGATTAACACCATTACCGATTTGTATATCCAGCTGCGTTATGGCAAAAATCCTGCCCCGCAGTTATATCAACAATTGGTTCAAGCTGTAACACGCTTTAAACTGACAGGTCACAGCGTCAATCAGCGTTGAAAACTCTCCTTAATTCGGTTAACCGCTATCCTAAAAAACTGAAAATATTCAGCACTGTTTTTTCGTTTTCAGCAAAACAGAGTTCTGCCGCCATCCACACTAATGATTTGGCCGGTGATGTAATTGCCATCATTGCATAAAAAAGCCACCGCTTTGGCAATGTCATCCACATCACCTGCCCGCTCCAAGGCAATTCTGTGCAAAATTTCATTCTTGGCATCAGCAGATAATTCCTGCTCCGGCCATAAAATGGCCCCCGGCGAAACGCCATTCACCCGAATTTGCGGCGCAAGTTCTTTGGCCAGGATTTTGGTCATGCCTGCCAATCCGGCTTTGGCAATGCTATAAACCGGATAGCCTTTCAAACCGCGTTCAGCATGAATATCAATGATGTTGATAATGCAACCGCCACGTTGTCTCAGGGAATCGCTCAACGCTTGAGCCAGAAAAAACGGCGCTTTTAAATTGCAGGCCATTATTTCATCCCAATTTGCTTCGGTTACATCGCTGACATTTTGCGGATAAAAAACAGAGGCATTATTGAGAAGCACATCAATCCCGCCCCATGCCGCGCAGGCTTGCTGCGCCAAATTTTGGATTTCAGAAAGGGACAATAAATCAGCGGCCATAATTCTGGCTGAATTGACACGCTGTTGATTAAGTTCATCACAAAGCTCGGCTGCTTGAACAGCTGAACCTCGATAGTGCAAAAAAACATTGTAACCCTGAGCGTGCAAAGTTCTGGCACATGCCGCGCCGATTCGCTTTGCCGCGCCAGTGATTAAAACGTTTTTTTGCATGGTGAAACGCTTTTAAACCAGCAGTGCGTAGTATTCTTTGAAATGTTTGATTCGGTCTGCCAAGCCAATCGTGCCGCCATTGACTTTTTTAGTAATCGCAGTGACTGCCGCATCGGTTGCGCCGCCATCGGCTGCATTATTCAATGAGCGCGAATTCCAGAACCATGCTGCCGACAAAAGCGGATATTTACTCGCCACCAAATCAGGATTGCCGAGAATATCTTCATCCACAGTTTTATCAAAGGCGCCGTAGTTGTCTTTGCCGGTCAGTTGAATATAACCGCGTCCGCGATATTTATAGCCCTCTTTGCTGGCTTCATTGCCGTTCCCCATCCGGTTGGCATAAACCCGTGAAGCGATTTTTTCCGGTTGCCGCGCATAAGAGGCTGCGTTCACATCTCTAAAATATTTCCCGAAAATTTTGTTCAAACCGTCGGCAGAATAATTCAGATTTTCCTGTGTTGCTTTAAAACCTGCACTTTCATGTCCGCATTGCGCCAAAAAATGCGCAAGACGTAACGGGGTATTAATCTGGAACTTGTTCGCACAATCAGGAATTTGTGCAATAACCGCGTCAGGCACATGGCCTTTTAATTTATCCAGTTTCAAACCAGCAATGTTTGCCACTGCCACATTGCCCGCTGTAACCACTTTATCATCAGCAGAATCAATTTCTACCGGATTGCCGTCATCATCAACTAATTGCCCGTTTTCATCTCTGGCAGCAATCACCGCAAACATTTTGCTCCAGGTGGCATCACCGACAATTCCATCTGCCGCCAAACCATTGGCCGCCTGCCATTTTTTTACCGCTTCTGAAGTGCCGGGGCCAAAAGAGCCGTCTGCGGTCAGCCCCAGTTTTGTTTGTAATGTTTTTACATCATCGCCTTTTGAGCCAATTTTTAACAGCATAATTTTCCCCTTCTATTAACGTTTTTATTATCGAAAATCACAGTTTTTAAATCTGACAGCTACAGTACAGCATATTTTTTGCCAAATTTAAAGCCTCGTTCCGGGTAAGATTTTGTTTTGCTGTGAGTTATTGATTAGGCTGATTTTTTTATCTGTAAGTGATTTAGCCATATCACCAGCAAAACTGCGGGAACGCCTAACACCGAAGCATAAATGAAAAACAACTGATAGCCGAATTTATCCACCACCAGACCGGAAAAACCACCGATTAAATTGGCCGGCAAGGTCATTAAAGAACTGAATACCGCGTATTGCGTGGCAGTGTAAGCACTGTTGGTCATGCTGGACAAATAGGCAATAAACACCGCACTGGCAATGCCGCCGCTCAAATTATCCGCGCTAATCACCGCAGCGAGAAAGATTAAATCCGGCGTGGAAACTGCCAACATCGCAAATAATAAATTGGTGACACAAACTAAAATCGCGCCCAGTAATAACGGTTTCATAATTCCGTAACGCGCGACTAACAATCCGCCTAGCGATGCGCCGAAAATGGTCATAAAAAAGCCGAAAATTTTGGTGACTTCGGCAATTTCTTTTTTGCTAAAGCCCAGTTCCAGATAAAACGGATTCGCCATCACCCCCATGGTAATGTCGCTCATTTTATATAATCCGATCAACGCTAAAATCAGCAAAGCCAGTTTGCCGTTGCGGGTGAAAAATTCCACGAACGGGCTAATCACCGCATCAACAAACCAGGCGACAAATTTTTCCCATAATGTTGTGTGTTGCGCAACTCCTAACGAGGCTTCCAGACGTTGTTCAAGAAGCTGGGCTGCCTTGTCTTTGCTGACTTGCGGCTCTGCAATCAATAAGGTGGTAGTGATGCCAACCGACATAACTGCGGCCATCACCCAATAAACGGTTTGCCAGCTGGTATATTCAGCAATGTAGAACGCTCCTGCGCCGGCAACCAATAAAGCCAATCGATAACCGAATACATAAGTCGCAGACATCGCCCCCTGATATTCAACAGTCACCGCTTCAATCCGGTAAGCATCGACGACAATATCTTGAGTCGCAGAACAAAACGCCACTGCCACCGCGCATAATGCCAATGTTTGGGTGTGCTGGTGAATGTCAGTGTTGGCCATGCAGATTAATCCGGTGGCAATGCCGATTTGCGCCACTAACATCCAGCTGCGCCGTCTGCCCAGCAAGCGGGTTAAAACTGGCAATGGTAGACGGTCTATTACCGGAGCCCAGAAAACTTTGATGGAATAAGTCACGCCGACCCAGCTAAAAAATCCGATTACAGAACGGCTGATGCCTGAGTCACTGAGCCAGGCGGAAAGAGTGGAAAATACTAATAGGAAAGGCAGGCCAGCGGAAAAGCCTAAGAAAATCATCCCTAATACACGCGGTTGGGTGTAAATGGAAAGAGCGGAAAGCCAGGATTTTTGCATTATTTAAAGTAAAGTTAATTGTTTTGAGTTTTCGCCGATAAAGCCTAAGTTGCAGAGCTTAGAGTTGCTGGCAGGCCGATTCTAAAAAAATCAGTTAAAAACGGTAGATTCAACGGTAATTTTTAATCCAATGGTACCTCAATCCAAAAACAGCATCCTTCGCCTAAAGTACTGCTTACTCCAATACTACCGTTCATATTTTCAATTAACTTTTTGCTAATACACAAACCGATGCCAGTCCCTTCTATTGAACTTTGGGCATTCAGGCGTTCAAAAGGCTGAAACAATTTAGAAAGCTGCAATTGTGAGAGACCATTGCCGGTATCTGCGACTTTAATTTTTACTGTCTTTTGATTGCTGATCTCAGAGGAAAGAATCACACTTCCCCCAACTTTATTGTACTTGATTGCATTAGACATTAAATTCAAAAGTATTTGTTTGAGCTGTAATGCGTCTGCAAAAATAGTGCGGTTTTCAATTTTATTAATGATTTTAATCTGGTTTTTAAGGGTCAACGGCTGTACTAGAGAAATACAACTTTGCATAATAGCTTCAAGCTCAAGTTTTTCCGGTTTTATCTCTGTTTTTCCTGACTCAATCTTGGATAAATCCAATATTTCATTGATTAAGTGCATAAGATGGTGGCCGGCCGTTAAAATTTCTTGCACATTGTCATGCTGGTCTTCATTCAAATCCTCCAACTCTAAAAGCTGGGCAAATCCTAACACCGCATTCATGGGGGTGCGTAATTCATGGCTCATATTGGAAAGGAACTCGCTTTTTGCTTGATTTGCTCTTTCAGCTTCCAGCTTGGCTTTATTAAGTTCTGAGTCACTTAATTGCTTAATTTCCTCTTCACGCCGCTTACGCTCGGTAATGTCGGTGTGTATACCAACATAATGAGTCACTCTGCCATCAATTCCCTTTACCGCAGTAATCGATAGCCATTTAGGATAAATTTCACCATTTTTGCGCCGGTCCCAAATTTCTCCCTGCCAAAAACCATTGCCTAGAACACTCTCCCACATCGCTTTATAAAAAGCCTCGTCATGCAATCCCGATCTGAGAATTTTCGCTTTTACCCCAATGACATCCTGTTTTGTATAGCCCGTAGACTCAGAGAAGGCTTTATTGACTTTAATAATGGTTGTTTCTGCGTCAGTAATAACGATTGGCTCTTGAGACTCAAAGGCAACAGCAGCAATGCGTAGCTTCTCGTCCGCATCGATTTGCTTATTTAATTGAGTTTTTAGTGGGCGAAATACCAATAAATAAGCGACTGGGAAAATAAAAATCGACAGAATGGTTGAGTCGAGAAGCGCTTCTTGCCATTGTGAAAGCGGCGGCAACCTGTCTATCAGCAACATCACCAAGGTTTCGCTGACAAAAGTACAACCAATCAGCATCACTATTAAATATCTAATTGACAACACGGTTTTAATTAACGCTATGCTTTCTCCTGATTATTTTCAGCAGTCTTTCCAATTTTATTTTTAGTCTGTTCTGAACTGAGTCCTGCTTATTTGTCCGTCAACCATAAAAAAACCCATGCTAATTTACTCAGCACGGGTTTTCATTTCTTCAATTTAATACCTAAATAAGGAATAAATCCTAACCGTTAATCAAATAATGCACAAAGATACTGGCTGCATAACCTGCCGCAATTGCTGGAGTCCATTTTAAATGGCTAAAAAAAGTGTATTTGTGGTCAGAACGCCCCATTAACGCAACGCCTGCCGCAGAACCCACTGCCAACATAGAACCACCGACACCGGCGGTCATGGTCACTAACAACCATTGATACAGGCTCATATCCAGCTTCATGTTTAAAACCGCAAACATCACCGGAATGTTATCGACAATTGCAGACAGCAGACCGACTAAAATGTTCGCTGTAGTGTGACCTAAACCAGCGTACATGGTGCCAGACAACAATTCCAAATAACCGATATAACCTAAACCACCGACTGCAAACACCACACCGAAGAAGAACAGCAAAGTATCCCATTCTGCATTGTGAACTTGTTTGAAAATATCGAATTTTTCCTCGCCTTCAACATGATAAACGGTTTTCAGTGCATAAGAATAGGCCATTAAAATACCCAAACCAGTCATCATGCCCATGAAAGGCGGCAAATGCAGGAATTGTTTAAAGCTCACTGCCAAACAAATAGTGACGAAAAACAACGCACAAACTTCCCACGCGCCTTTTTTCAGTTGCACAGCTTCTTCATTAGTGGCTTCCGGGTGCACATCAGGCACGGCAAAATACATAAAGGCTGCCGGAACAGCATAGTTCACTACGGAAGGAATGAATAATTTGAAGAAATCAAAAAATTCCGCATAGCCTGCTTGCCATACCATCAATGTCGTGATGTCGCCAAACGGACAAAACGCACCGCCGGCATTCGCAGCAATAACCAGATTCACAAAGCCAATCGCAACAAACTTCTCGTTGTCTTTGCCTACGGCTAATACGACCGCACCAACCAATAAAGCCGCAGTCAAGTTATCCGCAACAGCAGACAGGAAGAAAGTGATGATACCGGTAATCACAAACAATTGCCGATAACCGAACTGTTTTCTCACCAGCCACGAGCGTAATGCTTCAAAAACATTTAACGTCGACATGCTGTTGATATACGTCATCGCCACCAATAAAAACAGCATCAACGCGCCGTATTCTTTTAAATTGTATTCAAAAGCTTCGTGCAATTCTTCCGTTGTAACCCCCGCAGAGGCCGCTAATACGGCAACATGCGCCCAAATAATGCCCGCAACCAAAATCACCGGTTTGGATTTGCGCATATGGGTGAATTCTTCGGTCATCACAAAACCGTAGGCGACCAAAAACAGCAGAACGCAATAAATACCGCGCTCTGTGCCGGTCAATCCTAAATTTCCAAATTTATCTTCGCCTGCCATAGCCAGTTCCGGCACGAACATCAGCAACAGCGGTGCAAATATCATCAATAAGCGTAACAAAACAACCTCCCTACCCGAAT
>CAIQWF010000116.1 GCA_903875455.1 uncultured Pseudomonadota bacterium | reverse complement strand
GTATGTGGATGGCAAAAAAATCGGCTCAGTGGGTCTGCGGGTAAAAAAAGGCTGTTGTTATCACGGCTTAAGTTTGAATAACAACATGGATTTAAGTCCGTTTAATGCTATAAACACCTGTGGATTTGCCGGTTTAAAAGTCACTTCTGTTGCCGAACAAGGTGTTAATATTCACACTCACGAACTAGCAATTCCGGTTGTTTCTGCTCTTTTCACTGCCCTGACATCATGACCACCACCAAAGCACCCTCTCGCTCCACCCCCAAATCGCACCAACGCAACGCCGAAAAATTAGCGCGGATTCCGATAAAAGTCGAAACCCCAGCTGAAGTATTACGCAAACCCGACTGGATAAGGATAAAAGTCAGCGCAAATCCAGAAATTGAGCGATTAAAGCAAACATTGCGAATCAATAAATTACATACCGTCTGTGAAGAAGCCGCCTGTCCGAATTTGGGCGAATGTTTTTCTCATGGCACGGCGACATTTATGATTATGGGGGATTTATGCACCCGCCGTTGTCCGTTTTGCGATGTCGCACATGGCAAGCCGTTGGCGTTAAATGCCGATGAGCCTTTAAATCTGGCGCGAACCATTCAACAAATGGCCTTGAAATATGTGGTGATTACTTCGGTAAATCGCGATGATTTGCGTGACGGCGGCGCAGGACATTTTGCCGCCTGTATTAAAGCGATTCGCGAGTTAAGTCCCGCAACCAAAATTGAAGTGTTAGTGCCTGATTTTCGCGGGCGAATGCAGCTGGCGATGGACATTTTGCGCGAACAGCCCTGCAATGTGTTTAACCATAATCTGGAAACGGTGCCGAGATTGTATAAACAAGCCCGCCCCGGTGCCGATTATCAAGGTTCGCTGGATCTATTAGCATTGCATCATGCCACGTTACCGCAGATACCGACTAAGTCTGGTCTGATGTTGGGATTGGGAGAAACTGAAACCGAAGTAATCGCGGTAATGAAAGATTTATTGGCGCACGGTTGCTCAATGTTGACGCTGGGACAGTATTTACAACCCAGTCGTGACCATTTAGCGGTACAGGAATATATTCATCCTGAACAGTTTGAGCGTTACGCGAAACTGGCGAAGGAATTAGGATTTGCGCAAGTTGCCAGTGCGCCGCTGGTGCGCTCTTCTTATCATGCGGATTTGCAGGCGCGGGCGCTGATTTAAAACTGCCGAGGGTTCCCACACGCGAATGTGGGAACAATCACTACATTAAAACCAACTAATGTAAACTGTAGGAACAAATTTCAGTCTTACAATGCGTTTTTGAGTTCTTTATACAGTTCAACTGCTTTAGTTAAAGCTTCTGTCGCTTTAGCGTTGTCTTTGTCCTGTACGGCTTTACGCGCTACTTTTATGTTAGCAACGGCTTTGCTGCGTTTTGGATCCAAGGTTGTTCCGACTTCAATCTTTTTGGTTTCTTGGGCCGCATTGTTCAAATGTTGCATTATGACTTCTTCATGTGAGCCATCTTTTATCCCGGCTAAAGCCGCTTCTGCACTTGCAAGCGCATTATCTGCCGCTGCCTTGACTTGAGCATTTGTTGCATTTTCAATTTTACCTGCCGCAAAAACCGGTGAAAATGAAGCCATAGAAAATGTAATCGCAAATGCGATAGTCAGTTGTTTTAATAATTTCATAAGTTTAGTTACGTTGGAATAAGAAAGGATTTTTTGTGAGCTTTTATCAACAGGAACCTTAAATCCACTCACAAAATACATAGTAACATAGTAAGAAATTAAGCAGGAATTTTTATCTCTTTCTGATTTGCAAAAAACAGCGCATACAAAAAATGACTGCCAATCAATGCAGCTTCTTTAGACTGCCTGTTTATTCAAAAAATTCTTGAGCTAAAAAGGTCATTTTTATCTCTAAATCTATTACAATCTTGCAATACTTTTTAAAAGTACGGCCATATTTTGGCGACTGATACTAGAGATTGTGGCGCATTTTTATTTTTTTAAAACTTGAGGTGAAGTGATGGCAGTAGGACAGGTGAGTTTTCCTGTAATGAATCCAATTGCGGGGATTAGTTTAGGCACCACGAATGCCGGAATTAAACAAACCGTGCGGGCGGACATTTTGGTGGTGGAAATGGCAGCAGGTTCAAGCTGTGCAGCGGTATTTACACAAAATGCGTTTTGTGCCGCTCCCGTACATGTTGCCAAAGCGCATTTAAGCCAGTCGCCACGCTGGTTATTGATTAATTCGGGCAATGCCAATGCCGGGACAGGCAAAGCAGGAATGACCAATGCGTTATTCACCTGTGAAGCAGTTGCAAAGTTAGTTGCCGGAAAGCCTACGCAAGTATTGCCCTTTTCTACCGGAGTGATTGGTGAACCGTTAGCAGTGGACAAGATTGAGCGGGCATTACCTGATGCTATTGCACAATTATCTGAGCAAAACTGGACTGCCGCCGCACAGGCGATTATGACCACCGACACCTTCGCTAAAGGAGCAACCCGCACTATTGAAGTTGAAGGTCATAAAATCACCATTAACGGCATTTCCAAAGGCGCGGGGATGATTCAGCCAAATATGGCGACAATGCTGGGTTTCATTGCCACTGACGCAAAAATCAGCTCTACTTTATTGCAGCAGATTTTAAGTTTTGCGGCTGAACAATCTTTTAACCGGATCAGTGTAGACGGCGACACCTCAACCAATGATGCCTGCGTCTTAATGGCAAGCGGTTGCTCGTCTGCACCTGAAATTACCGCTGACAGCACCTATTATCAAGCCTTTTCTGAGGCAGTGTTGGCTGTCTGCAAAGAATTGGCAGAGTTAATCATTCGTGATGGCGAAGGAGCCACCAAATTAATCCGCATTGTGGTCGAACAGGCTCTAACCGATGAAGAGGCGGTGCGGGTCGGTAAAACCATTGCTCATTCACCGTTGGTTAAAACTGCATTTTTCGCCAGCGACCCAAACTGGGGACGGATTCTGGCGGCTGTCGGACGGGCAGGCGTGGAAAATATGGAGCTTGAGAAAGTGCAGCTTTATTTGGGCGACGTGTGCATAGTCGAGAAAGGCGGCAGAGCGGCAAGCTATACAGAACAGGCGGGACAGGCGATAATGGCCAAAGAAGAAATCACCGTAACCGTGCAATTAGGACGAGGCACAGCAAAGCAGGAAATATTAACCTGTGATTTTTCTTATGATTATGTGAAAATTAACGCCGAATACCGTTCTTAAGCATTGGATTTATCTTTGCAAAGAGCAAGGCTCATCGTGCCTCCACATGGAATCGTGTGGTAATTGCCCAGGAAGGACTGAACAGTTACTCACACGATTTATGTAACCACAAAAACAAAAACTTCCATTATGAACACAAAGAGAGCCTCTTGGCTGCAAACATTACTCCCCATAGGGCAGATACTATTGACGATAACCGCGATAGGTTTTAGCTACTCGGTAATGGCGGCTGACGTAGTAACAGACGATCAAATCCGTCGGGTGGCAAAAATTGCCAAAGCCAGTAAAACCGATATTACAGTCACTAAAGAACGGGTTACTGTAACCGTACATGGCGGCAATAGCAAAAGGTCGGCCAGAAAGGTTAAAAAAGCGGTTAGCCGGATTATGAGACAAAGAAACTATGTGCCCAAACATGTTAGTTTTTCTCAAGACTCTCCTGATTTTGGTCGCCCTGTGCCACTGCTGGAAGACACAGAGTTTAGACCGCCTCCGACAATGCATAACTCCAGTCGGAGGACGCCCCCCAGCCTGAACAGTCGCGGATCTGCGTCACATCCTCCCACTTTGGATAACTCAGGTGCAGAGGACTCGGAATATTATTAATCTCAGTTCAACGCAACAAATGGGACACAAATCCTTTGTGGTGAGCAGATATGAAAAAACAAATTTTTGGTGCAATCCTGTTATATTTAGTCAGTGCCAATCTGTGCGCAGAAACAAAAATCGCCATTTTGGATTTTGAATTAAATGATGTAACCCTTGCCCCGCGTATTCCCGCTGAAATCCAAAGAACCGCAGCCATAAAAAACCTGCTGGAGACTGAATTAAAAAAAGCCAACTATCACATCATTCCTATTAGCCTGAAAGATCAATACGCAGCTAATGCCGGGTTTGGCTATCTTTTTCAACATAACGATATTGCGGCTGCACTGGCGAAAAAAGCCGGAGCTGATTATGTGCTGGTTGGCAGATTGCACAAGCCCAGTTTTTTATTTGCTTATCTGATAGGGCATTTAATCAAAGCCGACAATGCTGTGCAGCTGGGAAACTACATCGTAGAAACTAAAGGCGGAGATAAAAAACTGACCCTGAAAGCTGTTGAAACCCTTGCCGGTGAACTCGATAACGATTTAGATAAAAAATACACCCCGCCACCTCCTATAAAAACACCACAGCCATAAAAAACATTGGCTTAAAAACTTCATGGCCCACTCCTGCAAAAAAAAGAAAATTGTCATTCGTTCGGTTGCAAAAATTAGCCCTGAACTCGCAAATCTACACCCGACCTTGCAACGCATTTTCAGCTCACGCGGCATCTCTTCATTAACCGAATTAGAACGCAGTTTGACGCAATTACCTTCGCCATCTTTATTATCAGGTATGACCGAAATGGTGAGTTTTTTATTTACTGCGATTCAAGAACAGCAAAAAATTGTCGTTGTTGCCGATTATGATGCCGATGGCGCCACCAGCTGCGCAGTCGCGGTACGGGGCTTAACCATGCTGGGGGCCAAAAAACTGGATTTTGTGGTACCGAACCGCTTTAAATATAACTATGGCCTGACACCGGAAATTGTAATGCTGGTCAGAGAACTGCATCCTGATGTGGCGGTTATTCTGACGGTGGACAATGGCACCTCTGATACTGACGGTATCAATGCCGCTAACCAGCTGGGCCTGCGTGTTCTCGTCACCGATCACCATTTGCCGCACCGCCAGCTGCCTGATGCAGCGGCAATTGTAAATCCCAATTTGCCGCGCTGTCAGTTTCCATCAGGCAATCTGGCTGGCTGCGGGGTGATTTTTTATGTGCTGATTGCGCTAAGAACCCGGTTACGTGAAACCGGTTATTTTCAAAAGCAACCCGAACCGAATCTGGCTGAACTACTGGATTATGTCGCTTTGGGTACGGTTGCCGATGTGGTAATTCTGGATAACATCAACCGCGCCTTGGTTTATCAGGGGTTGCTGAGAATTCGCAAAGGCCAGGCTCATGTCGGCATCAAAGCCCTGATTCAAATCGCGGCAAAAAATCCGCAAACACTTTCCAGTAGCGATTTAGGCTTTGCGATTGCCCCGCGTTTGAATGCCGCCGGGCGAATGAACGATATGTCGCTGGGAATTCAATGTTTATTGTCTGATAACGAAGCCCAGGCTTTGCATTTGGCAGAAAGGCTCGATGGATTGAATCGTGAACGCAAGGAAGTGGAAGAGCAAATGAAACAGGAAGCGTTTTTACTGCTGGAGCAGAAAAGCATCGATGAGCAGCATCTGCTATCAGGGGTATGTCTGTACGACAAAAACTGGCATCAGGGGGTAATTGGCATTTTGGCTTCACGCCTGAAAGACCGCCTGCATCGTCCGGTGATTGCATTTGCGCCTTCTGCTGAAGATGAAATCAAAGGCTCGGCGCGGTCTATCGCCGGTGTGCATATTCGTGATGTGTTAAGTGATATTGCTGCTGCACACCCGCAACTATTACGCAAATTTGGCGGTCATGCCATGGCTGCGGGTTTAAGTCTGAAAATGCAGGATTTTCCCCATTTTGCCTTACTGTTTGATGAAGCGGTCGCCAAACATCTGCACGGCATGGATTTGGAAGAGCAAATTTTAACCGATGGTCAGCTGGTAGAATCAGAGTTTAATCTGGAGTTTGCCCAATTATTACAAAACAGTGCCGTCTGGGGCCAGGGTTTTCCTGAGCCGCTATTTAACGGCGTCTTTGATGTGGTGCAAATCCGAATTGTCGGCAAACAGCATCTGAAACTAGTGCTGCGGTTGCCGTTTACCGATTCATTAATAGACGGGATTGCGTTTTTCGTTGAGCAGCCTGAGTCGTGGTTGCAAGCTCAGCAAATTCAGGCGGTTTATAAATTGGATATTAATGAATATAAAGGCCAGAGCAGCGTGCAGTTGCAAGTGCAGTATTTGGAGAGAATCCACTGATTGCAGTGTGTTTTGGTTTTATAGCTTTCTTAGCAAACACTAGTGTTTTTTGCCCCTCACCGATGTCAGATTATTCATGTTGTTTGCTTCTTCTTTTGCTCGCAAAAAACTCAGTATTTCTAAATTTTCAACGAATTATTTTTTGTCATGTACAGAGGCTTGAACTATAGCTGTTAAAATAGTCTATGGCTTGCCCAAATTAGCAGCACTCGCTAAGTTTTCCTATTCTATCCTCATAATTTACTCATAAGGTTTATATAGATGTCGATTTCCCTTGCAGTTCTTGAACCCATTATCCGTGAAGCGGGCGCGATTGCCTTAAGCTATTTTAAAGACCTGAAAAATCTGGCTGTAAATAAAAAAAGTCCGCGTGATTTTGTCACCGCAGCAGATGTGGCAGTAGAGGATTTTTTAAAACAGGCACTGACTGCGCAATATCCTGAATACGGTTTTTGGGGCGAGGAAAGCGGACAATCTGCCAATCAAAACAGCCGTTGGGTTGTGGACCCGATTGATGGCACCCATTCATTTTCCAAAGGTCAATATTATTGGGCGATTAGCGTGGCGTTGGAAATTAATCAGGAACTGGTGGCTGGTATTGTTTATGCACCGGCACTGGATGATTATTACTGTGCGCAAAAAGGTTTGGGGGCGTGGAAAAATGGCGAACCCATTACAGTTTCTAGCGAAGATGAGCTGGAAAATTCAATGATAGGCACCGGGTTTGCCTGTTTGCGCTCACGTTTGGAAAACAATAATCTGGAACGGTTTTGCCGGATTGCCAATCGTACCACCGGACAACGCCGCCTGGGTTCGGCAGCGGTCGACGTTTGTCTGGTGGCAGATGGACAGCTCGATGCGTTTTGGGAACAGGAGCTGAATTTGTATGACGTCGCAGCCGGCGCTGTGATTGCAAGGGAAGCCGGTGCGACTGTCACCGATTTTCAGGGCAATGAAGGATTATTTCCGAAGCAGGTTTTAATCACCAACGGCAAATTATTAAGCCAGCTTCTCCCTTTAATGTAAAACTGCACTTTTTTGATTTTCCCTCTCCTCGCAAGAATAAATTATGACAACCGAGAAAACTTTACGTTGTGTCAACAGCTGCGGTTTTTTAAATTCAAATCAATATGAAGGCGTTGAAGTTGAGGTCTGTCCGCAATGCAAAGGCATCTGGTTAAGTTTTGATAATTTGAACCAGATTATCCGTACTCAACGCCGAGTCTGGACTGAAACACAAAAAGCGGAAATCTTGCCGCAAACCGGGAAAACCGGTGTGCCACAGGAAGAATTAGAACAGCATCGGGATTGCCCTGAATGCGGAGAACTGATGCCGGCCTTCAACTATCAATATTCCTCAGGCATTATTATTAACAAGTGCAAACATAATCACGGCCTATGGCTGGACCGTGGCGAACTGAATAAAATCCAGATTTATAAAGAAGCGCCTAACAACTTTAACGTTTAAGAAAACACACTATGAATTATTGGCTAATGAAATCCGAACCCAGCGTTTTTAGTATTGATGATTTGCAAACCAAGCCGAATCAAACTTATTGTTGGGACGGGGTGCGCAATTATCAGGCACGCAACATGATGCGTGACGAGATGAAAATCGGTGATTTAGCCTTTTTTTATCACTCCAACTGCGCAGAACCCGGCATTGTCGGAATTATGGAAGTGGTAAAGGAAAGCTATGCTGATTTTTCTGCTTTTGATTCAGACCATCAATATTTTGACCCAAAAAGTAACCCGGAAAATCCGCGCTGGTTTATGGTGGACCTGAAATTCGTCAGAAAATTGCCGCGCACAATTACGCTGAAAGAATTAAAGCTACTGCCAGAGCTGGCAGATTTGGCTTTGGTACGGCGTGGCAACCGCCTGTCAATTATGCCGGTATCCGCCTCGCAGTGGGAGTTTATATTGAGTTTCTGCTCATACAAAGCCTGTCATAAAGCTGTCATATTTTAAGATTATGATAAAAACTTTGGCTGGTATGTTTTTTAAACAAAAACAGATTGCTAATCATCAGGATTTTTTAATAGTTAAGGTAACAATATGGCAAAGCTTGAAATACAAGAATCAGACAATGGCATTAAACAAGTCAAAGTAATTGGCCGACTCGATATACTCGGTACAGGTGAAGTAGAAACATCTTTTACAGCACATACCGCTGGCAAAAAAGAAAAAGTAATCGTAGATTTATCAGAACTTGATTTTCTTGCTTCGATTGGAATTCGTCTTTTTCTGATAACCGCTAAAGCCCAAGCTAAACGGGGCGGAAAAATAGTCTTGCTGAATCCTAAACCATTAGTGGAGGATACTTTAGTTACAGCAGGAATTAATTTGCTTATTCCAATTTATAATGATTTGGAATTAGCATCGGACGATTTAAATTCAGCAGTTTCTGAATAAAATCTGCGTGATTTATGACAGTCTCTACTCATAATACGTTGCCCCATACAGGTACAACTGAAATATTGTGTTATTTAACCCTTAAAAATAAATTTGATGAATTAAATAAATTAAGTGTCTGGATAAATAATGACATTTCAACTTTGTTTAAAATATCAGAGAGAACTGTTTTTAAAGTCGATTTGATTTTAGCTGAATTAATAGCGAATATTATCAGTTATGCCTATCCCTCACAGTGTGAAAGTGAAATTGTGATCAAATGTCATTATTTTCAGGATAATATTAGAATTGATATAGAAGATAGCGGAATCCCTTTTAACCCGCTAATAACGCCTGATGTGGTTTTACCACAATCTCTTGAAGAAGCCGATATAGGTGGATTGGGTATTCATCTTATTCGTCATTATATGGACGAAGGCACTTATCAACGTAAAGATAACAAAAACATTTTTTCAGTACGACTAAAAATATAAAGTCACCTCTTGTATTTTGCAGCGGCTTTGCTGCACAAATCAAATTTACAAATACCCTGTGCACCATTCAAGAAGATAATAAGCGTTTTAGTTAATGGAAGGGCATAGTTTTTCTTATGGAAAGTTTAGATAACATGCTGGAAAAAAATCGCGGAATAGAGCGCAGAAAAATAGGAGAAGTCATTACTTTTCCAATTACGCTTGATAATGGAGAGAGAGTTACTGAAGACAGAAGGTCTTCACATCGTCGCTACAATGCCTACATTTCGGAACAACAGCTTTTCGTCCAAACGCCCTATCATTTAATAGAATCCATTTTATCTGACTGTCCCATCAGGCAATTACAAGCTGGAGAAGTATTAATTACCAAAGGACAGGAAAATCATTTTCTGTACTTGCTAACATCAGGCTGTTTACACATTTATTTTAATCTGAATGATAGCCGCGAGATTTTTGTTGTTGAGCAAGGCGAATGTGTAGGTGAAGTGTCGCTGTTTGATGGAAAACCGGCCTCTGCTTATGTCGTTGCCGCAGCAGCGAGTGATGTCATTGCGATTCATGAAGAAGTATTTTGGCAGAAAATTGCCACTCTCCCCAGCACAGCCAAAAACTTGTTGCAGCTGTTAGGGCAAAGAATCAGGCAGAGTAATGATGCGGTGCTTAAAGGTTTAGAGCAACAGCTTAAGCATGAACAACTGCAAAAAGAGTTGCAGGTTGCAGCAGAAATTCAGATGAACATGCTGCCAAAATCTGACCAATTATTTCCTTTGCACCCGCAAATCAAGGCTTTTGGTCTGATGCGGCCTGCTAAAGAAATAGGCGGCGATTTTTATGATGCTTTTGCGCTGGATGACAAGCATATTGTGATTGCGGTTGGCGATGTTTCTGGTAAAGGCATCCCGGCTGCTTTATTTATGATGAAAACCATGTCTTTGCTAAGAGCAAAAATCACTAAACCCAAAAAATTTGCTTCTGCCCTAAACACTGTCAATAAATCGCTGTGTGAAAACAATGATACCAATATGTTTGTGACGCTATTTGTAGGCTTGCTGAATGTGACAACCGGCGCATTGCATTATGCAAATGGCGGCCATCTTCCGCCTTTATTAGCGGGTAAAGAATCTTCTTTTTTTGATTTTTTAAAAGTGCCTAATAATGTTTTATTAGGCGTTTATGAGTCAGCAAATTATGAAATTGCTTATACGGAATTACAAGACGGCGATACTTTAGTTTTATACACAGACGGTGTTACTGAAGCTGAAAACAGTCAGCAGGAACAGTTTTCCATCGTAAAGACCATTGAAGTTTTGACAGCCCTTTATTCGGCTGACGTAAAAACAATGGTCAATGCGTTAAGTGATGAAATTGACAGTTTTTGCGAAACGCAACCGCAATCGGACGATATTACGGTGCTAGCTCTGCAATATCTGGGGTAATTTAGTTTATTGCCCGCCAGGGCTTTTGCTTTAATCTTTTGAGCCTCTGGCGTGTCTTACATCTTGACCCTTCATCATGTAAACCACATATTCACCGATATTGCAGGAGTGGTCACCAATCCGCTCCAACGCCCGCGCTGCCCACAATATATCCAACGAACGACTGATGTTGCGCGGATCTTCCATCATTTTTGTAACTAACTGCCGAACAATGCCTTTGTATTCACGGTTGACATTATCGTCCTGCTCATTAATTTCGGTCATGCCGTCAGTTTCCATTCTGGCAAACGCATCCAAAGCCTGATGTAACATGCTTTTAATCATTTCGGCAATGTGTTGCAGCTCATAATAACTGTCTACATGCTCTGAGTCGGTGCTCAAATGAATCGCCATTTGCGCAATCCGTTTGGCCTGATCCCCTACCCGTTCAACTTCAGTCAGAATTTTTATCACTGAAATCAGCATCCTTAAATCAAAAGCGGTCGGCTGCCTTAAAGCGATAATTTGAATACATTCCTGATCGATGGCTGACTCCATGGCATTGACCTGATTATCCTGCTTAATCACCTGTTCAGCCAAATCCAGATCACCGTGCGAAAATGCTTTAATCGCCAGTTCAATTTGCTGTTCAACCAGGCCGCCCATGGTTAAAACCTTGTTGCGTATATCTTCCAGTTCCCGGTTAAATTGTTGGGAAATATGATGTCCGACTTTATTTATATCCATTGTTTGCCTCGTATTAACCGTAACGTGCGGTAATGAAATTTTCTATATCTTTTTGTAGGGGGGTAAAACTTTATCAGTCATTGTTATTAAACATAGGGACTCTGAGTTTACAAAAAAGCTAAAAGCTAAAGTTTTTTTTCATAATCAGGACAGCTTTTTTCAACCTCTGAAGGAGTAAGAACAGCATCTTTTAATTGACAAAGATAGTACTCCTTATCCAGTTCTAACAAATGCGCACAACTATGACAAAACCCTGTGTTTGTCTCTCCAATGTGTCGCACATCATTGCCGGTCACCATGTAAATAATATGTTCACCGATATTACAGGCATGATCGCCGATTTTCTCCAAAGCTTTGGCCACCCACATTATATCTAAAGTTCTGGTCATGTTTCGCGGCTGCTCCAGCATTCTGGAAATCAACAGCCTGACAATGCTTTTATATTCCAGCTTGAGATTTTCATCTTGGCCTGCCATTTTTGCCAGGATTGCAATATCTTGTCTGGCAAACGAATCGAATACCTGATGCAGCATAACATTGACCATATCTGAAAGATGATGCAGCTCATGATAAGCATCAACACGGCCAGAATCACTGGCTAAATGAATCGCCATTCGCGCAATATCTTTTGCCAGATCGCCTTGGCGTTCAATTTCAGTGAGAATTTTTATCACGGCAATTAACATTCTTAAATCAAAAGCAGCAGGCTGTCTTAGTGCAATCACACCTATACACTCCTGATCAATGTCAGACTCCATCTGATTAACCTGAACATCATGTTTAATCACCTGCTCGGCAAGCTCAATATCACCGGTTAAAAAGGCGTTAATAGCCCAGTGAATCTGTTGCTCAACCAAACTGCCCATCGTTAAGACTTTAGTGCGGATATCTGCTAATTCATGGTCAAACTGGTGAGAAATATGGTGATCGGCATGATTTGTATCCATAGTCTGCCTCGTGCTAACCGTAGCGTCCGGTAATGTAATCTTCTGTCTGCTTTTTGGTCGGGTTAGTAAACAACTCATTGGTGTTACCAAACTCAATCAATTCGCCCATATACATAAACGCAGTGTAGTCAGAAACCCGCGCCGCCTGCTGCATATTGTGCGTGACAATCACAATGGTATAGCTTTCTTTCAACTCGTTAATCAATTCTTCAATTTTCAAGGTTGAAATCGGATCAAGTGCAGAAGCCGGCTCATCCAGCAAAATCACTTCCGGCTCAATCGCAATCGCTCTGGCAATCACCAGACGTTGCTGCTGGCCACCGGACATCCCCAAAGCGTTGTCCTGTAACCGGTCTTTCATTTCATCCCACAACGCCGCACCCCGTAAGGATTTTTCTACCACTTCATCCAGAATGCGTTTCTCATTAATACCCTGAATTCTTAATCCATAAGCGACATTTTCATAAATGGTTTTGGGAAACGGATTCGGCTTTTGAAACACCATCCCGACTCTCCGGCGCAAATCAGCGACATTCACCGATTTCGCATAAATATTTGCCCCGTCCAGCAAAATCTCGCCGTCAATTTTGACATCATCAACCAAATCATTCATCCGGTTAATGCAGCGTAATAAGGTGGATTTACCGCAGCCGCTTGGGCCGATATAAGCGGTGACTTTTTTCTTTGGCATTTTCATGTTCACGCCAAATAACGCCTGCTTTGCACCGTAAAAAAGATTTAAGTTTTTTACTTCAATGCAGGTTTCTTCATTTTCCAGATTGTTTTTTTGCATGTCACGCCCTATCGAACTCATATCAATGGCATGGGTGCGGGTTGGTTCTGTAGTCATATTTTTAAGGCTCAAAGTCTGTTTACTAATTGTCCAAAGCGCGATATTTCTCGCGTAAATGGTTTCTGATACTGATGGCTGACATATTCAGGCCGATAATCACCAGTACCAGCAATAACGAAGTGGCATAAACCAAAGGCCGGGCGGCCTCAACATTCGGGCTTTGAAAGCCGACATCATAAATATGAAACCCCAGGTGCATGAATTTCCGGTCAAAGTGCATGTAAGGAAAGTTGCCATCCAGCGGCAAAGTTGGAGCCAGTTTCACCACCCCGACCAGCATTAACGGTGCCACTTCACCGGCTGCCCGAGCTACCGCCAAAATCAGGCCGGTCATAATCGCAGGGCTTGCCATCGGCAATACCGTACGCCACAAGGTTTCAGCTTTGGTTGCCCCCAATGCCAGACTGCCTTCCCGAATTGCTTTGGGAATCCGTGACAAACCTTCTTCAGTGGAAACAATCACGACTGGCAACGTCAGCAAAGCCAACGTCAGGGAAGACCACAATAAACCGGGCGTGCCAAATACCGGAGCCGGCAAGGATTCCGGGAAAAACAGCCGGTCAATATTGCCGCCGAGAATATAGACAAAAAATCCCAAGCCAAATACGCCGTAAACAATCGAGGGCACACCGGCCAGATTATTCACCGCAATCCGAATCAGACGAGTTAAAAAACCCTGTTTGGCATATTCACGCATATAAACCGCCGCAACCACACCTAATGGCGTAACAATCACTGCCATCACCATCACCATCATCACCGTGCCGAAAATCGCCGGAAAAATTCCGCCTTCGGTATTCGCTTCACGTGGATCATCACTGACAAACTCAATCAGTTTTGAGCCGTAATGGCCGATTTTAGCAAATACGCTCATGGCATTAGGCTTATAAATCCGCACTGTTTTGGCAAAGGGAATTTCAACTTCTTGACCGCTGGCTTCTTTCACCACCAGGCTATCTAAAGCCAATTTTTCATTCAGTTTTGCCAGTTCGCCTTGCAACTTTTGATAGCTGGCTTGATAGTCCGCCTCCTGCTTGGCCAATTCCTGCCTGGTATTATCATTCCACTGGTTTTGTAACTGTAGTCTTTTCTGTTTCAGCCGCAAGCGCTCCAGCGCATAGTTAATCGCCCCCACCTCTTTGCGCTGCATGGTATCTATTTCATCAAACAATTTTAACGCTGCCTGAAGTTTTTCCTCTGCCACTGGCCAAGCCTGCTCGCCGCTGGCAATAATCTTGCCCTGTTCTTTCACAGCCACCAAGCGACCGTAAAAATTTCCCCATTCGCGCCGTTCAACCACCAGAATTTCGACAGGATACGATTCACCAGTAATTCTTTGCTGCTCAATCCAGCGAAAATCCATCCCGGTAGTATCACGGTTGCCGGATTTAATCAGTTGCTGCACCAGCGAATCTTTACCGGCTAAAATTTCGTAATTGGCATCTTTTGCCTGTTGCGCAGATAAAACCACGGTGTCAACCAGTTCGCCAACAATAGTGGTTGCAACGCCGTCTTTGTCTTTATAGCCATACTCAACGACTTGCGCAGGCCAGAAATGTCCCAAACCGCGTACTGCCACAAGCGCCAGCAAGCCAACCACCAAAATCAGATTGGCACTCACTGCGGCGGCGTTCAACCAAACCCAAGGCTCGCCGCTTTTAAACCATTGCTTAATCATAATGAACTATATTTTTGCCGTAAACGTTGACGAATTACTTCTGCCAGCGTGTTGAAAACAAAGGTAAACATAAATAACACCAGGGCCGCTAAAAACAGCACCCGATAATGAGTGCTATCGACTTCGGATTCCGGCATTTCTACCCCGATATTGGCGGATAAAGTCCGCATTCCCTGAAACACGCTCAAATCCATCACCGGAGTATTTCCAGTGGCCATCAGCACAATCATGGTTTCGCCAATCGCCCGGCCTAAGCCAATCATGATGGCAGAAAAAATCCCCGGACTTGCCGTCAGCAACACCACTTTAATCATGGTTTGCCAAGGCGTCGCTCCCAATGCCAGAGAGCCGATGGTTAAATGTTTAGGGACGCTGAAAATGGCATCTTCAGCAATTGAGAAAATAGTTGGAATCACCGCAAATCCCATGGCCAAACCGACAATCAAAGCATTGCGCTGATCGTAGCCAATCCCCAGATCATTCTTGAACCAAGTGCGCATATTGCCGTTGAAGAACAAGTTTTCCAGCGGCAGACTTAATTGCACCGCCAACCATGATCCTAAAAAAATAACCGGAATTAAAATTGCCGCATCCCAGCCCGCTGGAACTTTCTCCCGAAAATCTTTCGGCAAAAACCGCTGCCAGCAATAGGCAAAAATCATCACGCTTAACGGCAAAAACATCAACAGGGAAAACAGCGCAGCTAAATGCAGCTCCACCAAGGGAGCTAACCACAATCCGGCCAAAAACCCCAGAATCACGGTAGGCAACGCCCCCATTAATTCAATGCCGGGTTTTACATACAGGCGCATTTTCGGAGCCATAAAATAAGCGGTGTAAATCGCGCCCATTAACGCCAGCGGGGTAGCAATCAACATCGCATAAAAAGCCGCTTTCAAAGTTCCAAACACCAATGGCGTTAAGCTCATTTTCGGTTCAAAATCGTTACTGGCGGAGGAAGATTGCCAGATATAATCCGGTTTCGGATAACTTTCGTACCAGACTTTTTGCCACAACGACTTTATCGATACTTCAGGATGTTCATTTTCAACATGCCAAGCGTAAATTTGATTGTCAGAAGCTTCCAGTAAAAATCCATTCGCTCTTGGAGCCAAAGCCAAAGCCACTGGCGCAGCAGTTGCGACAGATTCTTTAATCAGTTCGCGCTCAGAAGTAGTGTAATAAATTCCGATTTGTCCTTTGCTATCTGCGGCAATAAAACCTTTGCGGCGTGCCTCTGGATTAATTGCAGCTATCGGATTGTCAGAAGCCTTAAAAGCCCGCAGTTTTCGCATTGCCGAACGGTTATCGGCATCACGAATCATGCTCCACTGCGAAATAATGCCTTGCGAATCACCGAGCAGTACCGACAAATCACCGTTGAGAAAATCCATCGCCGTAACTTGGGTGCCAACATCCAGTACACTCAACTGTTGCTTGACTACCGGCTTAGCCTTATCGGAAATGTCGAAATAACTTAACAATCCAGTGCGGCTGGCCAGATATAAATTGTTATGGTCTTTATTGATTAAGATAAACGCCACATCTTTGGCCAGCGTTTTTAAAACCGCATCAGTGCGCTCCAGTTTCGGCTCTTCACCAAACATTGCCGATTTTTTTTCAAAGCTGGTCAAAATGACGCGCTGGTCAATGGTTTTGGCAACAAAAGTGGAAACGTCATCGCCTTTTTTGAAAGCAATTTGCGTTAAAGCTTTGCCTTTTTTATCAATTAATAATGGCTCCGGCCCCAGCGGATATTCAATATCAGGAGTAATGACCCGCACATTGTTTGGATAACTGAGAGTGTATAAGTGTCGAACCACAACAGCCCGGCCATCCGATAAACCATAAGCCACAATGCCATTGGCAAAATCGCCTTGCACAAAGCTGCTGATTTTGACATTTTGCGGTAACGCAATGTCCTTCGTTGTCAGGGTTTTGCCGGTTTTCACCGCGAAAAAGACCACTTTTCCCTGGTCAGTAAAGCGCACACCAACTTCATTCTGCTCTTCCGTTGCCATCAATAGCGTTTTGCCGAGATTTTTTTCAGGAATGCTGTAATGAGCGATGGCTTCTGAGTGTGCAGGTAAAAACAACGGGAAAACCGCATACAGCAAATAAAAGAAAATTAGCACAATTGCACCAATAATCCCTAAACCGCCAACGACAACAACATGCCGTGCCAGCGCGTCTTTGATGAGTCGCCAGCGTTGATAATAACCGGCAGAAGTGAGTGTTGAGGACATATTTTTTTGAATGTGGTTTGTATCAGCCATAGACACATTATAAAGAGGAAATATAACGAAAGTATGACAGTCTGAAAACGGCAGACCAGAAAAAAAAAGAACCAAGCTCAGAATTAACCAAACTTAGTTCCTTTTTAACATCTAACTTTTCTTGAAGGGAAAAAGTTGTTCCAGCATAAACTGAAAGCATCCGTGCTGATAAAGTCTCCTATTATAATCTCAAGATGATAAGCTTTTTAAGCAAAAAACTTAAAACTCAATATTTTATTTTGTTATCGTTTCCAGAGCTTTTTTCACAACCGCTGCTGGCAAAGGAATATAACCGTCTTTAATCACATCTTTTTGGCCTGTTTGTGACAGCATCATTTTGACAAATTCCAACTCTAATGGCGCTAATGGCGCATTAGGTTTTTTGTTGACGTAAACGTACAAATAACGGGTTAACGGATATTTACCTGACAAAGCATTTTCAGGCGTGGCTTCTATAAACGGCTTGCCGTCTTTTTCTGCCAATGCCACCGCTTTCACGCCAGAAGTTGCATAACCGATACCGGAGTAACCAATGCCGTTTGCAGAAGAAGTTACAGATTGCACAACTGATGCAGAACCGGGTTGCTCATTCACGTTGCTTTTGAAGTCGCCTTTACATAAAGCATCGTCTTTGAAATAACCGTAAGTGCCTGATACCGAGTTACGTCCGTATAATTGAATCGGCTTGTCTTTCCATGCCCCCTCTAAACCGGCCTGCCCCCAAGTCGTGATGTCAGTAGCATGACCGCATTTCCGAGTAGAAGACATAATCGCATCAACTTGTGGAATAGATAAACCCTTAATTGGATTGTCTTTGTGAACGAAAACCGCTAATGCGTCAATTGCAACAGGAATGGCAGTCGGTTTGTAGCCATTCTTTTTCTCAAACGCACTGATTTCATTATCTTTCATCAAGCGACTCATCGGCCCCAGGTTTGACGTGCCTTCAGTCAATGCTGGTGGCGCAGTAGAAGAGCCCGCCGCCTGAATTTGAATATTCACATTTGGATAAATGCGTTTAAATTCTTCCGCCCACAAGGTCATCACGTTGGCCAAGGTATCAGAACCTACGCTTGACAAGTTGCCAGATACGCCGCTGGTTTTTGTATAGGCAGGAACGCCTGCATCAACCGATTGCACACCTTTAGCAACCGCTGTTGCGCTTAGCAAGGAGGCAGAAACTAACCCCAAGCCTACTGCCAATGATTTCATTTTGAATGTAATTTTCATACCGTTTCTCTATATTTTAGGTAAAGCTCATTTGCTTACAACAAGATAATAATATAATTCTAATATGACAAGATTGTTACAGTAGCATAATTTGTTAAATTATTCAGGTGATTACCGACCACCACCGCTCAAGTCAACTTCTTACACCGAGTGTTATTCACTATCAGCCCGTGCTGATGCCTGTATAATAAGCAAATTTCTCAATCAGGTAATGGCAACAAATATCAGGAGTTTTCATGGCTAGATGGCTATTATTTATCCCGCTAATTTTATTTATCGGTCTGGGCGTGTTCTTATATCAAGGCCTAAGCATAGACCCAACCGAATTGCCTTCGGCACTGATTAACAAACCCTTTCCCGATTTTAAAATCAGCGATTTAAAACAACCCGACAAACAACTCACCAAAACGAATTTTGTCGGCAAGCCGGTATTGGTCAACGTTTGGGCGACCTGGTGCCCTTCCTGTCGGGAAGAACATCAGCAACTGCTGAAAATGGCTCAGGAACATAAAATTGACATTATCGGCCTGAATTATAAAGATGACCGTGATTTGGCGCTGCAATGGCTACAAACCCTCGGAGACCCCTACAAGTTTGTGATTTATGACAAAGACGGCATGTTGGGACTGGATTTAGGGGTTTATGGTGCGCCGGAAACTTATGTACTCGATGCCCAAGGGATTGTGAAATATCGCCATGTTGGTGTGGTAACAGAACAGGACTGGCAAAAGTTGCAGGGGATGATAAATGGCTAAATCTGCCTATAAAATCGGTATAAGCTTGATTTTTGGTTTGTTATTAAGCTTTTGTTCGTGCTCAGTATTAGCGGCGATTGATACCTATCAATTCAAGGATGCCGAAAAACAGGCGCGGTTTCAAAAACTGACCAATGAATTGCGCTGCCCTAAGTGTCAGAATCAAAATCTGGCTGACTCCAATGCTGAAATTGCCGCAGATTTACGCGCCAAAATTCATTTGATGCTGGAGCAGGATAAAAGCGACCAGGACATTATCAACTATATGCTGGAACGCTACGGCGATTTTGTCTTGTATCAACCGCGTTTGTCGAAACAAACTTTTCTATTATGGTATGCACCTGCGTTGTTATTGCTGTTTGGGATTGTTGCAATTGGGTTAATTGTGCATTTGCGAACAAAAGGTGAGCAAAAACAATCTGATAATCCATCTACCGATTTAGATGCAGAACAACAGCAGAAATTAGCGCAATTATTGCAAAGCAAAAAATAGATTTTTAACTCACGTTCAGTCCTGACAGATTTTAAAACGCTGTTAGAACTGTCAAAAGGAAATCCTCATGACCGCCTTATGGCTCACCCTTATCGGCCTGTTACTTATCGCCGTTTTAATCATTTTTTTCCCGCTCTTCGTCGGTCGCAAGACGGTTTCTGCCATTAGCGACCAACCGCAACAAAATGTGGCCATTTTCAAAGACCGTTTGAGCGAACTGGAGCAGGAAAAGGCTCAGGGTAATCTTACTGAAACTACATTTTTACAGCTGAAAACTGAACTGGAAAAATCTTTGTTAGCCGATGTTCACGGTAAATTTGCGACAACTTTGACACCTGTTACCGTCACCACAAAACATTGGTTAATTGCTGCTGGCCTGGGCGGGGCCGTACTACTGGCAAGTCTGGCAATGTATCAGGATTTGGGCCGCAGTGAAGATTACGGCAAATATTTAACTTTACAGGCGCAAGCAAAAATTGAGGCTCAAGCGGCTGAAAAAACGCAAGTCCAGCTGACAAAACTGATGGACTTGCTGAAAGAAAAATTAAAGAAAAATCCCCACGATGTAGAAAAATGGTTTTTATTGGCTAACAGTTACGCTGCCATTGGCCAATATCAGCAAGCCGCGCAAGCCTATATTAATGCCATGCAGAATGTAGATAAAACCGACCCAAAATATGCAGCGTTGAAAGGTTCTTATGCACAAATGCTGTTTCAACAGGCAGGTGAACAAATAACTCCGACGGTGATTCAAGCAATGCAGGAAGCCTTGGCAATAGACCCGCTGGAATCTTCGGCATTAATTTTGAGTGGTATTCAAGCTTATACGCAAGGCGATATTAAACAGGCTATTGTTTTTTGGGAAAAAGCCAAAACCAAAGCCGATGAAAATACCATCAACAGTTTTATTGAACCGGTGATTGCGCAAGCGCAAGGACAGTTGGCACAAGCAGCCCCCGAAGCTTCGCAGCAGCCAGCCAATGTCGGCAAAGCCAAAATTAGCATAAAACTGGACATAGATTCGGCTTTAAAAACGAAAGTCAGCCCGGAACAAACCGTGTTTGTGTTTGCGCGGCCTGTTGGTGGCAAGATGCCATTAGCCGCCGAAAAGTTGCAAGTAAAAGATTTACCTAAAACCATTGTCTTAGATGACAGCAAATCGCCAATGCCTACTGCAAGTTTATCTTCAGTGGCGGAAGTAGACGTAACAGCAAGAGTTTCATTTTCAGGCCAGCCGCAACAGAGCAAAGGTGATTTGTTTGCAACAGCTGAAAAAGTTAAGGTCAGTGATGACGGAAAAACAATAGAAATGCTGATTAATCAGGAAGTAAAGTAATCAGAAATTAGTTTCGCAGGGGGCATTAGCCATAGAAACTGTGAAAGTTTCCAAGTAAAATTTATTTGAAAACCAGAATCTAGCAACCGCGAATTTTCCCCGACAAATCCAAATAAAAAAGGCGGATTACTTTATGAGTAAATCCGCCTTTTAGTTTATAAAACTGAAAGCTTAATGAATGTCCTTCCAGTATTCTTTTTTCAGCAAATACGCCAGAACCAAGAACATTAACAGGAAAAACAATACATATTTTCCCATCTGCTCTCTTTCAAGCTGTACCGGCTCACCAACATAAACCAGAAAGTTCACCAAATCATTGACGGTTTTATCAAATTCCTCAGGCGACATCGTGCCTTCTTCTTCGAGCACCAGTTTCTCAATGACTTTTGTCTCACCTTCAGCAGTGTTTTTATATACAGGAGTTTGCAGACCTTGTAATTGCCACAGCATGTTCGGCATTCCCACGTCTTCAAACACAGTGTTATTCACGCCTAAAGGTTTGGATTTATCGACATAAAAGCCTTTTAGATAGCTGTAGAGCCAGTCAGCACCACGGGAACGGGCAATCAAGGATAAATCCGGTGGTTGAGTGCCAAACCATTTATTGGCATCATGACCGTTCATCGCAGAGTGCATTTGGTCGTAAATTGCCGCGCCAACCGGGGCAATTTCTTTCAGAACGTCAGCATCCTCCATACCAAAATCAATTGCAATCCGTTTGTAACGCATGTGTTTGGCAGAATGACAGCCTAAACAATAAGTGACAAAAGTTTTCGCGCCACGTTGTAAAGAGGCTTTGTCGGATAAATCAATATCCGCTTCTTGCAGACCAACACTGGCACTTGCAAAAACGCTAAGAGGCAGCAGTAACAAAATCAGAGCCATAAATTTTTTCATAATTACTCCAAACTGGCTTTCAGGTTTTTGGCAAATCGAACCAATACCGCCATAATTCCGGCTGGATTCGGCCTTAATTGAGTGCTGGTACGTCCATCGGCAGTTTCCACTTCCTGTTTAACAATCATTTCCTCAAATGTTGCTTTTATACAGGGAATACATTCTTCCAGCGATGGGGTATGGGTCAAACTTTTCGGTACCGGCTTGGTTTTTTCCCAGCGTGTGTAAATTGGCATTAACAGGAAGAAGCCGAAATAAATGGCGGTAAAAATCCGCGCCGCTGTTACAGCACCAGGGGTTGCAGGCTGTGTGCCCAAATAACCTAAAACTAAAAAGCTGATAACGAATAACGCCAAAGCTTTTTTAAACATGCCGCCACGATAACGGATCGATTTTACCGGGCTACGATCTAACCAAGGTAATAAAAACAGCACCACAATCGCACCGCCCATGGCAATCACGCCAGCAAATTTATCTGGCACTGCTCTTAAAATGGCGTAGAACGGCGTGAAGTACCAGACTGGAGCAATGTGTTCCGGTGTCTTTAACGGGTCTGCCGGAATAAAGTTGGCGTGTTCCAAAAAGTAACCGCCCATTTCTGGCATATAAAAAATCACTGTGGCAAAAAAGAACATAAACACGCCAACGCCAACAATATCTTTCACGGTGTAATAAGGGTGAAATGGAATACCATCGACCGGATGCCCCCAAGGGTCTTTTGATTCTTTTATTTCAATGCCGTCAGGATTGTTAGAGCCAACTTCATGTAAGGCAACGATATGTAGAAATACCAGCATCAGCAACACTAATGGCACAGCAATCACGTGAAAAGCAAAAAAGCGGTTCAAAGTCGCATCAGAGATTACATAATCGCCGCGTATCCACAACGATAAATCGTCACCAATCACCGGAATGGCACTGAACAGGGAGATAATTACCTGTGCGCCCCAGTACGACATTTGTCCCCAGGGCAACAAATAGCCCATGAAGGCTTCTGCCATTAAACACAGGAAAATCAGCATTCCGAAAGTCCAGATTAATTCGCGCGGCTGCTTGAAAGAGCCGTACATCAAACCTCTGAACATGTGCAAATAAACCACGATAAAGAAAGCCGATGCCCCGGTGGAGTGCATATATCGCACCAGCCAGCCCCAGTCCACATCGCGCATGATGTATTCAACTGAATCAAAAGCCAGCTTTGCATCAGGTTTGTAGTTCATGGTCAGCAAAATGCCGGTAATGAACTGATTGACTAATACCAATAAGGCTAAAGAGCCAAAAAAGTACCAGAAATTAAAGTTTTTCGGCGCGTAATACTGCGCCATGTGGTCGTTCCAAAGTTTGGAGATGGGGAAACGCTTTTCTACCCAGTGGCAACATGCTTCTACACGAGTTGGTTTCATGCTGTTTTCTCCTCTGCGTCTTCACCAATAATAATATGTGTATCAGTAACATAACGATACGGCGGCACATCCAGATTGGTTGGAGCTGGAACACCACGATAAACCCGTCCTGCAAGGTCAAATTTTGAACCGTGACAGGGGCAGAAAAAGCCCCCTTTCCAGTCTGCTCCTAAATCATGCGGAGCAATTTCCGGCCGAAATGTTGGCGAGCAGCCTAAATGCGTACATAAGCCAACGGCAATAAAAATCTCAGGCTTAATCGAGCGAACTGCATTCTTGCTGGAGGCTGGCTGTATAGATTCATTAGAAGAGGGATCTGCTAATTCCCCTTCCACTTCCGATAACGTTTTTAACGCCTCTGGTGTGCGGTTAAGTATCCACACCGGCTTACCCCGCCATGCCACCCGTAAAAGCTGCCCTTCTTCCATTTTGCTAATATCTACCTCAACAGGCGCACCCGCTGCCATAGCTTTTGCGCTGGGCTGCATTTGGGATAGAAAAGGAACTGCCAAATAGCCAGTGCCCACAGCCCCCACTACGGACAACGCTGTGGTTAAAAACTGACGTTTTGACGCATTAACGTCTTCATGTATCATATGTAACGCTCCTTAAGTTCGAGGTGTTTTTTCTAATTATTCTAGCGGTAGTGCCAATATACCACTACCGCTGATACTATTTGAAGTGCTTATTACGCTTTAATGACAAAAAGCGCAATGCCATATAAGCCAAGGCAAAAGTGCCGTTATTGTTTTGTTGTTAAAGTTTGCACTAACCCATTAAAAAACGCCTGATTTTCTTCTGGTTTACCCACCGTGACCCGCAAACAGTCGCTTAATAATCCCGCTTGTGGCGAAAGATTTTTAATCAGAACCCCTTGCTGCTTCAATCCGGCAAAGATAGAGTCTGCCAACCCTGTCGGAGTGCGGAACAGGATAAAGTTTGCCGCGCTGGAATAAGCTGTGATTCCGTCCAGTTGATTAAGTTTGACCAGCAATTCACTACGCTGCTGACAAATCGCCTGTGTTTGCGGTTCAAATAAATCAGGCTGGGATAACGCAAATACAGAACTGGCTTGCGTCAACACATTAATATTATAAGGCAAACGAATTTTATCCAGTTGCGCAATAATTTCAGGATGGCCGGCAATAAATCCCAAGCGCAATCCGGCCAAGCCTAATTTCGATAAGGTACGCATCACCAATAAATTTGCATAATTACCCAACTCGCCCATAAAAGAGGCATCGGCAAACGGCGCGTAAGCTTCATCAATCACCACCAAACCTGGGGCGCTGTCTAAAATCTGTTTAATATCTGCGACAGCAAATAAATTGGCGGTGGGATTATTTGGGTAAGCCAGAAAAATAATTGCAGGTTGTAAATTCTTTATCGCCTCTAGCATTGCTGGCATATCGAGGGCAAAATCATTGCTTTGCAACGGAACGCTATGATAATTCAAGCCTAAACTGACGCTGATTTGTTTGTACATCACAAAACTGGGTTCAGGAGCTAACACATGAGATTCAGGTGGCAGTGCCATCAGTAATAATTGAATGATTTCATCCGAACCATTACCAAGCAATACCGAAAATTCATCAGGAATCTGATTGACCCGTTTCAATAAGGCATTTAATTCAGATGCAGCTGGATCTGGATAACGATTTAAAGCGCAGTTTTTCAAAGTTTGCAGCCATTGTGCAGTGATTTGCTCTGGCCATTGATAGGGGTTTTCCATAGCATCCAGTTTGATAAAACCGGTAGCATCGGCAACTTTGTAAGCGGAAAGGGCTAAAACTTCGGGGCGAAACAAGCGAGAAGATAACGATTTTTGCATGAGGACTAAAGTTCAAGGTGAAAGGGCGTTATCATCCTATGTAGATGGCAAAAAAACAACTTTCTGAAATGCTGGTATAGCTAAAGCGCTATGAATTGATTTATAAAGTCACCTATTCTTTCTGCTTCCGCCGTAGGATGTTAAGGTCGTGGCTCAAAATAACCTCCATAAATCGAGTCAAGATTATGGGATGATTAAAATATTTTTTACTGATTTGATTGAGAAAATGAACGGTTATGAAACAAAACAAAAAAAATTTTCGTCATGAGTCTTTACAGGATCAGCAATCTATTTTGAAGATTTTGACGGCGGTGACAGAAGGGCTGGAGAAAGGCCGGCTGGTGCTGAGTGATGAAAATGATGAAATTGTGCTGAGTCCGCAAGGTTTGCTGCAACTTAAGTTCAGTGCGGCGCAGGAGGATAATCGCAACAGTTTCAGCTTGAAAGTCAGTTGGCAAACTGAAGCTGAAAAAATCACCCAAAAAAATATTCTGCATATTTCAACGGACGATAAATAACAGAATGATTTTCTTGCTAATCGTTTAATCCAGAAAATCCTGTTCAGATTACCATCACCAGCCGGTCAAATAACGATCAATCATCCCGCTTGACTCGTTCAGCATCTCATCCGGCACATAATAGTTTTGCGGCGTATAAACGCCTATTTTCTGCAAAGCCAAACACGCGCTGTCTTTTTTTTCTGTGGCAGATTGTTGTTATCGCTCATAAAAACCTCTCTACTATTTTCGGCAAAATATTGTTTTACAGTTCAGCTTCGCTAATGCCAGCTACTTTCATAAAATGTCTAAGCAAACCAATTTTCAAATCTTCATTTTTGTGAATAGGCAATGAAATACGCGCAGGATTCCCGCTTTCATATAAACATGATGACTGCCATTAACCCGCACTAAAACCCAGCCGTGATTTTCCAAAATTCGCGCAAACTGTTTCCCTGAGATTGATTTCACACCGCAATCTCCAAAACTCTATCATTTGTAGCAAGTTCAATGTCTTCTAAATCTACCGAAAAACAGACTTCAACCGCTTCGTATATATTGGCCAAAAGCTCTTCAATCGTCTCGCCCTGTGTAGCGCAACCTTGAATGGCAGGAACTTCTGCCCAAAATCCGCCTTCTTCTGCGGGGTGGATAATCACTTTTAGTTTTATAGTTGTTTGTCCTGTTTGGTGATGTCGAGGCGTTTTAAAATGTCGCTGTGCATGATGTTGATTTAATCGAATTTTGTGATGTGGCGAAGATGGCTTAATTCGGGTGGTAGGGATTTAATGGGATTATTGCTTAACTCCAACCTAGTCAAGTTAGTTAGCTTGCCAATGGACTTAGGCAATTGGGTAAGTTGGTTGCCCGATAAACTCAACCAAGTCAAATTAGTCAGCTTGCCAAAGGATTCAGGCAGTTCGGAGAGTTGGTCGCACGATAAACTCAAATAAGTCAAATTAGTCAGCTTGCCAAAGGACTCTGGTAGTTTGGTTAGTTTGTTGTCCCATAAATACAACCCAGTCAAAGCTAAAATCGCCTGTTTATCACGGGGGAAACCACGCCAGCATTCATATTCATCATCAAAATAATAATCTGGAATCTTGTTTTCATCCGCCCAAGCAATCAATTCATCCAGCCACGCATCATCATTCACTACCTGCGTTTTTTGGGTTCTGTTCGCTAAAATCTTATCCATAATGCTTAATAAACTGCCGGTTTTCTGCAAAGTCAAACCTGCGCTGTCTTTTTTTTGTGGCAGATTGTTGTTATCGCTCATAAAAACCTCGGTATTTTAAAATGTCGCTGTGCAGGATGATTCTTTGCTTATCGGTTTGGATTTCAAATAAACGATATCAGGGCAAAAATCGACTTCATCCAACCAGCTTAACGTACCATGTGCGACACCCACTAATATTGGATTAAAGTATAGTGGTTTGCCATCACCAGCCGGTCAAATAACGATCAATCATCCCGCTCGATTCATTCAACATCTCATCCGGCAAATAACAGTTTTGCGGCGTATAAACCCCTGTTCCCCGTAGCTCTAACTCGCCGATACGCTCAGACAACACACACGGATTATGGCGCAAATCCAGCACTCGCAAATTCCTTAATAACACCAGCTCGGCAGGCAACTCCACAAACAGATTATTGCTTAAATCCAGCACCGCCAAATCTACCAGTTGGCCAAACTCAGGCGGCAAACTGCGTAACTGGGTGTTATCCAAATACAACTCTCGCAACGTGCTGAGATGCCCAATTTCAGCCGGCAAACTCCGCAGTGGATTATTGAATAAACTCAGCGCGTACAAACTGGGCAACTGCAAAATTTCAAGTGGAAAACGGTGCAGCTGATTGTCGTTTAAAAACAGTCCGTGCAAAGCCTTAAGTTTCCCGATTTCAGGCGGCACATCACGCAACTGATTCTTGCCGACCACCAATTCTTCCAACCCATGAAGCTGGCCAATTTCAGGCGGCAAATGTTGCAATTGATTGTTGTATAAATACAGCTCTCGTAACGCATCAAGTTGAGCAATTTCCACAGACAACTCTTTCAAATCCTGGCCCGACAAATCCAGACATCCACACTGCCTGGCTTGGGCTTGCAGAAACTTTTCTAACACTTCTTTTTTGTTCACCTCAAACCACCTTTAGCCCAAGCAAAATTATCGAATTACTCTGCTTAATTTTTGCAATTCTAAAAACATGCTCTGATGAAAAAACACCAGCTTTGGTGATGGACTCAACTCTCAAGAAGAGGTTGCAATGAAAATGGTTAAAATGTAAAACCAGAATCGATTAAGCTTTTTTACAGTTTTTAGTACAGCGTTTTAGCTTCCTGCTGCGCCCAAAGCTGAAAAGGCAGCTGCGCATTCTCCAAACCGAGATGCTGCATCGGAATTTTGCGATTCGGCGGCGAAAGCAGAATTTCGTCATAAATAAAACTGTCATCAAAGCCCGCAGCAGCTGCATCGTGACGATTACAGGCAAAAAACACCCGCTCCAGCCTCGCCCAATAAATCGCCCCCAGACACATCGGACAAGGCTCACAGCTGGTATATAAAATGCAGTCAGTTAATTGAAAATCATGCAGTTTTTCACACGCCAGCCGAATTGCCGCCACTTCCGCATGTGCGGTCGGGTCAAGGCTAGAGGTAACGCAATTGCCACTACTGGCAATAATCTGGCCGTTTCTGACAATCACCGCCCCATAAGGGCCGCCTTTACCGGACTTAACATTTTCCGCTGCCAAATCAACGGCTAATTGTAAAAACTGCGCGTGCATGTTTGCCTCCCACTTTACGATTAAATCTCATCCGAATCCGGTTCAGCATCCAATTCTGCATCAACATCAAAATCAAGCTCGGTGTCCGTATCGTGATGTGACGACTCTTCAAATAACGTTTTCAGATATTTATATAACAAGCGTGCCGATTTTGGCGGCTTTCCGCTTGTTGCCTCTTTTTTGGCATTGCGTTGTAACTGCCTGATCTGTTGACTATCCGCGTGCGGATATTGGTCCAGCAATTCAGTTAATAAGCCATTGCCAGTGTCGACCACCAATTTGTCGCGCCAGCGTTCGGCCAGATGATGCTCTCTCACCGCATGAGCACTTTTACTTTTCAATCGCGCCAGTTTTTCCTGAATCGCAGTCAAATCGAGCTTGCGCAATCCAGCGGTGATGTATTTCAGCTGTCTTTTACGCGCCCCTTTCAGTGGCATGGTCGCGACTTGCAAAATTGCAGTTTCGATAATTTCCGGCAGCTCAAAACTTTTAATCTGGTTGGGCGCTAATCCAGCCAGCTCTTCCGCCAAATCAGCAATGCCAGCGATTTCCTTTTTTATCTGGGTTTTATTCGGCCGAACCGCATAGACCCGCTCTTCTTCCTCAGGTTCATAAATTTCAACGTAGTCGCCTTCAAAATCAAATTCCTCATCATCAAAATCAAGCTCGTCGTCTTCAAAATCATCATCTTCATCGTCAATGTTGATTTCTATTGCTCTTACTCTGTTCATCTTAAACCATCGCTATCAAAAAAATTACAAACATGATGACAAAACCGACAGGCACTATTACTGCCGGCCAGTCAGATTTCGTGGCCCGGCTTTTTGCCATGGTTGCCTTAATGCCGGGCCCCATCCAGAACAGCATTGCCAACACCAACAGACCTAGCAGCAAATTTTCCCAGCCAGAATAGGATTGCATGGTTTTCTCCCCTGTTTAAACAATGGGCAATTCTAGCATATCCGTGCTCTTGCCTCAGTTTATGATTGTTTAGACTGGATAAGCATTATAGCGCTATACTTAAGGTCGAATTTGCAATAACCATAGGATAAAAAATGAGTCGCCTAACCCTTAGCAAAGCTAATCAAATTATTCAAATTGCCATTAAAACTGCACGCGGATTAAAGCTCGCGCCATTGACTGTTGTAGTATTAGATGAAGCCGGACACTTGAAAGCCATGCAAAGAGAAGATGGAGCGACTATGCTGCGACAGCAAATTGCCACGGCAAAAGCCTGGGGCGCAGTGAACATGGGGATTTCCTCCAGGGCTTTGGCGTCAGTTGCCGAACAGCGACCGGATTTTATGAATGCGCTAATCAGCGTGGCAGAAGGCAAAGTGATGCCGGTGATTGGTGGTGTATTAATCCGCGATGTCGACAATGTGATAATCGGCGCAGTCGGTGTCAGCGGCGATGTCTCAGACCAGGATGAGTTGTGTGCAATCGCAGGTATTGAAGTGGCGGGTTTTCGCGCCGAAGTTTAAGCTCAAAAGATGTCAGATGTTTTGATAACTATCTGACATCTCCAGCTGTTGTTTTAGAAGAAGTTAAGGTCTTAACTCATTCGCTGATGTGTCAGGAGCTTGGGCTGGTGGCGGGGGTGGAGCAACAGGTTTAACTTGTTCGGGAGCTGGTTTGTCATCAACCGCTTTTCCGGCTTGAACTGTAGCCGGATGTTTTAATGCCTCTTCTTTCTTTTGTTTATTACCTTCTCCAAACATTACAGCACCAACCATAAAAAATGCTATGGAAACACCGGAAACTATTAACCTGGTAGGATTGTCCATCCAAAACAGTATCCATTTTGGCTTGAACATGCCTACCAGCAAAATGACCAAAGACAGCAAAATCAAACTTATTCCATGATATATAATCATTACTTTTTTACCAATTAAACAGACATTCAAAATAAATATACATTTTAAACAGACATTCAAAATAAATATACATTATTATTAGAGCGGGTTCTGTGCACAACAAACAACAATATTTTTTAACTATTTTACATTTTTTGTAAAGGAGTCTGTCATGGGTGGTTTTGGCTTATTTGTGCTGGCCTTGGTGATTTTGGCTGCAATTGGATTAGCGTTAAGTGTGAAAGCAGTGCCGCAAGGTATGGAATATACGGTGGAGCGCTTTGGCAAGTATACCTATACCTTAACACCAGGACTTGGAGTGATTATTCCGATTGTCTATCGGGTCGGTCGGAAAATGAATATGATGGAAACTGTGGCTGATGTGCCATCACAGGAAATCATCACCAAAGACAACGCCATGGTGACGGTAGACGGCGTGGTGTTTTTCCAGATTGTCGACTCAGCGAAAGCGGCTTATGAGGTGAGCAATCTGAATAACGCCATCATGAATCTGGTGATGACCAATATTCGTACCGTAATGGGTTCTATGGATTTGGATGAGTTACTTTCAAAGCGTGACGAAATTAATGCCCGCCTCTTGGGGGTAGTGGATGATGCGACTCATCCCTGGGGAATTAAAGTGACCCGGATTGAGATTAAAGATATTGCCCCGCCTAAAGACTTGGTGGAAGCGATGGGACGGCAAATGAAGGCCGAACGGTTAAAACGGGCGGCAATTCTGGATGCTGAAGGCGCAAGAGCTTCTGAAATTTTACGCGCCGAGGGTGAAAAACAGGCAAAAATTTTAGAAGCCGAAGGCCGTAGAGAATCGGCATTCAGGGATGCGGAAGCCAGAGAGCGTTTAGCAGAAGCGGAAGCAAAAGCCACCATGATGGTTTCTGAAGCGATTGGCAGAGGCGATATTCAGGCGATTAATTACTTTGTGGCGCAAAAATATATTGAAGCCCTAAAAGATATAGGCGGCTCATCCAACAGTAAGATGGTATTTATGCCGCTGGAGTCTTCCGGGGTTATTGGTGCTTTAGGCGGAATTGGTGAGCTTGCCAAGGAAGCCTTGAATAAAAAAGGTTAATGATTATGACAGAGTTTGCATTTTGGTATTGGTGGGTAGCAGGCGTTGTGTTTCTAGGCGTGGAAATGCTCTCCCCCGGTTTTTTCTTTTTGTGGATGGGTTTTTCGGCCTTTGTTACCGGTTTGCTCTATTTCCTGATGCCGTTTATGAGCACGGAAGTACAACTGCTGATTTTTGCGGTGTTATCGATTGTTTCGGTATTATTGTGGCGAAAATATATGAATCGCCACCCGCATGAAACCGACCAACCGTATCTAAATCGGCGCGGCGCGCAATATGTCGGGCAAACATTCACCTTGATAGAGCCGATAGAGCACGGACGCGGAAAAATCAAGGTCGCAGATTCTCCCTGGCGTGTTGAAGGTGAAGAAGATTGCCCAGCCGGTTCTACCGTGAAAATCATTGCCGTGGATGGCACGATTTTTAAAGTGATTCGAGTCAACTAAAACAGAGTAGAGACGCAAGATTTTGCGCCTCTACGGCTTTGTTGCACAAATCGACCAAATAAAGCAAACT
>CAIQWF010000115.1 GCA_903875455.1 uncultured Pseudomonadota bacterium | reverse complement strand
TGAACGCGTTATGGCGCGGGATTTTGATCGTCAGGTGGCCGAGTTACAAATTCGTACCGCTCTATTAAATCGTTTCACTTATCTTGGCACACCCATAACAGTTGCTATAGCATAAACTGTTTTGGGGTTGGGGAGGCTTGGAACAAATTTGATTTGTGCAACAAAACCGCCTCGATTTATTATTATAAAGCAACTTAACTTTAGCGATAGGATTAGCAATGGAACAACTAACCGATTTAAAAGCGATATTGCATTCTAAACGCGCCAATATTTATTACCTGGAAATGTGCCGTGTGATGCAAAAAGATGGCAGAGTCCTTTATCTGACTGAAGCCAAAGAGGAAAAACAATACTGGAATATTCCTATCGCAAATACAACAGTTATTTTGCTTGGCACTGGCACATCAATAACACAAGCGGCGGTTAGAATGTTGGCTTCAGCCGGCGTGTTAATTGGTTTTAGTGGCGGCGGCGGTACACCTTTAATTGCAGCCAATGAGATTGAATGGCTGTCACCGCAAAGTGAATATCGCCCGACTGAATATGTGCAGAGCTGGTTGTCATTTTGGTTTGATGAGGGCAAGCGGTTACAGGTGGCGAAAAAATTTCAGCAGCTGCGGATTGAATATTTAAAACGGATCTGGGGAAAAGATCGGGAATTACAGGCTGAGGGTTTTTCTGTTGATGATAAGGATATTGAGCAAGCTCTCAACCTGTTTGCAGCAAAAATAGGGCATTGCGAGAACGTGACCAATTTATTGCTGGTCGAAGCGCAATTGACTAAAAGTCTGTATAAATCGGCGGCAACCCGCACCAAACAAATCGATTTTGTGCGCAATTATGACAGTGCGGATAATGCCAATGCGTTTTTGAATCACGGCAATTATCTGGCTTATGGATTGGCAGCGACTACCTTGTGGGTGTTGGGAATTCCACATGGTTTTGCAGTGATGCACGGCAAAACGCGGCGCGGGGCGTTGGTGTTCGATGTCGCGGATTTGGTTAAAGATACGTTGATTTTGCCTTGGGCGTTTATTTGTGCCAAGGAACAGGCGACGGAGCAGGAGTTTCGGCAGCAATGTTTACAAAACTTTACCCAGCATCAGGCATTGGATTTTATGTTTGATGCTGTTAAAAGCTTATGTGAAGAGGGGAAATCATTGTGATGATGCTGAAATTCGTTTTTTTAAAAGTTGTCATGTAGTCTTTTTTTCAACTGCATCATAAGATTCATGCGTTCATGAAAAACGGCAATTACCAGCATGGGCGCGTTGGTTCTCATCACTGCAAAAATATAATGGTGTTCGCAATGAATTGATCGCAGACCTGAATATAAGCTATCCAGATTTTTATAAGGTGGTTCTCCTAACGCCATTTTTTCAATGCCATTTTCCAGAGCAGACATATATTTTCGGGTTTGGGCTTCGCCGTGTTGAGTTAGCGTGTAATTTACGATGTCCTGCCAGTCTTCTGCTGCTGCGTCACTAATTTGATAAAGATTCATTCGTTGCATTCCATTTTTGAATTGTTTCTTCGGTGATTTGCGCAAGGGTTTTATTAGAAACAGCTCCTGATTCTGCGGCAGAGATACGCGCAGTTAGTAGGTTTTGTAATTCTTGCCAGGCTTTTTTGTCGTCGTTATCCTCTGTTTGTGCAGGGAAAAGTTTTTCCAGGATGAATTCTTTGATGGATTTGCCCTGCATTGCAGCAAAGGCTTTAATTTGTTGATGCTGTTCGTCGGTTATTTCAATAGAGAGTCTGCTCATGGCGTTTGCCTTTTAGGGGGGGGTATGAAAGGTTAATAATTTAGCACAAATGTACAAATGTGTGAATGTACAAAGTCTCAACAGAGAATATTAGACCCGTTAGTTTTAAAGGAGACATACTTATGATGGTAACGTTTGTTTCGCAATGTGAGGATAAAGCCTTGAATAGAACGCGGCGGGTATTGGATGCGTTTGCTAATCGGATTGGCAGCCGGACTTGGCAGACGGTGATTACTGAGGAGGGTTTGCAGGCGGTTAAAAAGTTGTTGCGGAAAACGGCTACTAAAAATACCGCTGTTTCGTGTCACTGGATACGCAGCCGCAGCCGCAGTGAATTAGTGTGGATTATTGGCAGTCGGAGTAAGTTTAATGCGCAAGGGATTGTGCCAGTGAATTCAACTCAGAAAAATTTACTTAACAGTCATTGGGAAAATGATTGGCATCATTTGCCGTTGATTAAAGCTTTAGCTGCTGTTGCAGCGTTATTCCATGATTGGGGCAAAGCCTCAGTCTGTTTTCAGGAAAAGCTTGCTCCTAAAAATGCCGGTCATCTTATTTCTGATCCATTGAGGCATGAATGGGTGTCTTTGTTATTGCTAACAGCTTTCATCAACGGAGAAAAAACTGATGCAGATTGGCTTAAGCGTTTAGTAACTTCTGATATTAATGAAGCCGCATTAACAAACCACACGCGACTTAAACAAACCATTAAACCGATGACTGACTTGCCTAATGGAGCTAGTTTATTAGCCTGGTTAATTGTTACCCATCATAAATTGCCAATCAATAGGCAAACAGCAGACGACTGGAAAGGAGAAGCGGCGCAAGATTTACAAAAAACGCTTAAACGAGTGACTGCCGAATGGGGTTATCAAAATGAAAATGAAATTGAACGATTAGCCGAATGCTTTAAGTTTCCACAAGGATTACCCTGTCAATCAAAACCTTGGCTAAAGCAATTGCAAAAGTGGGCTGCAAGATTGCAGCAGTGTTTACCGCAACTTGAACAAGCTATCAACGATGGCAGTTGGCGGGTGGTGTTACATCATGCGCGACTTGCGCTAATGTTAGGTGATCATTATTACTCTTCACAACCTGCTGATAACACATGGAAAAGTGAATTAACGTTGATTGCCAATACTGACCCAAAAACCAAGCAACCGAAACAAAAACTCGATGAGCATTTAGTCGGTGTAGCTAAATGGGCATTAAATACCACACATTTATTGCCTGCGTTTGAAACTGAACCGCCGCGCGTATTTGACGTAAAAACCTTAAAACAAAAATCCAATCAAGCAAAATTCCGCTGGCAAGATGTGGCAGTGGAAAAAATTAAGATGTGGAAGACAGGCGAAAAATTAACGGAACGTTACGGTTTTTTTGCAGTGAATATGGCAAGCACTGGCTGCGGCAAAACCTTGGCAAACGCAAAATTGATGCAGGTTTTGTCATTAGATGGCGAAAGCTTGCGCTATGTATTGGCATTAGGTCTGCGGACTTTAACACTTCAAACCGGAGATGAATACCGTGAACGAATTGGATTAGATGATAGCGAGCTAGCTGTATTAATCGGTTCGCAAGCGGTGATGGAATTACATCAGCAAGACCTTAAAACTTTAGCCGAGCAAGAAGCAGAACAAAATGAACAAGCAGGTTCAGAATCCGCTGAAGAACTTTTGCAAGACAATGAGGTTTATTTTGAATGTGCCATTCCAGAAACCGGATTTGCAACGGTATTGCCTGATAATCGCAGTCGCAAGTTTTTATACGCACCGGTTTTGGCTTGCACGATTGACCATTTGATGGCGGCAACTGAAACCACACGCGGCGGGCGTTATATTTTGCCTTGTCTGCGCTTAATGTCGTCTGATTTGGTGATTGATGAAATTGATGATTTTGACGGCAAAGATTTGGTAGCGATTGGACGGTTAATTCATTTAGCAGGGATGTTAGGACGAAAAGTGATGATTTCTTCTGCGACCATTCCACCCGCGTTGGCAGAAGGTTATTTTAATGCTTATCAAGCCGGCTGGCAGTTATTCGCAAAAACGCGAGATGTCATAGCGGCGATAGGTTGTGCTTGGATAGATGAGTTTTCTACACAGATTGAAACTTTAAACAAGTTAGAATCTACGCATCAAATCGCTGATTACAAAAAGGTTCACCAGAATTTTATCAATAAGCGTAGTGCGAAATTAAAACAAGAGCCGATTAAACGCAAAGCAGAAATTATCCCATTGAGTAAATCGGATGCTGTTTCTGATGAGGAAACTTTAAGAAATGTTTTTTTTGCCGTTATTCAACAAGTTATTGTTAATTTGCATCAACGTCATGCACAAACCGACCCCATCACGGGAAGACAAGTATCTTTTGGTGTAGTGCGAATGGCAAATATTCCACCTTGCATTGCCTTGGCAGAATACTTAGCAGAGGCGCAATGGCCGGAGCAAATATCTATTCGGGTGATGGCTTATCACAGCCAACAAGTCTTGTTAATGCGCAGTGCACAGGAAAAACATTTAGATAAAGTTTTGAAGCGAAAAGAGACAGATAAAATTTTTCAAGATTCGGTGATTCGTCAACATCTTGATAACAGCACAGCCGCCAATATGATTTTTATTTTAGTGGCGACACCAGTTGAAGAAGTGGGACGCGATCATGATTTTGATTGGGCAGTTGTTGAACCGTCTTCATTTCGTTCCATTATTCAGCTTGCAGGGCGAGTATTGCGGCATCGAGAATTGCAGCCGGAATCAGCCAATATCGCCTTGTTGCAACGTAATTTAAAAGCCTTTATTCAAGCAGAAGGCAATCTGGCTTATTGCCGACCAGGATATGAAAGTGAAAAACATCGTTTGAGTAGTCATGACTTAAGCGAATTAATTCCGTCTGAATTGTTGGCGGCGATTAACGCCTTACCGCGTATTCAAGCCAATGCAGAGTTACAGCCCGACAAACGGTTAGCGGATTTAGAGCATCATTGCATTCAGGAGTTATTAACTTCGTATCAAAATATCGGCGCAGAAGCGTTGCAAGGTTGGTTGCAAGGTTATTGGTGTTTGACCGCATTACCGCAATATTTCAATCGCTTTCGAGAGAGCGCAGAGCAGCAAGTTTTGTATCTTGTGCCAAATGAGAAACAAAGTTGGCAGTTTGTAGAGAAAGATAACAAAGGGCAGACCAATCCTATCGAACAGCGTTACCATATCGAACATTACGATTTAACCGATTTAGAACAGTCGCGCTGGTGGTTGTCTCGTGATTATGAAGTGTTGCTTGAAAATATGGCAGAACAAAAAGACATATCACTTGAAAAAGCGGCTTTACGCTATGGTGAAATCAGTGTGCGAATCACTGATAAGGACATTTTGCGCGGCAGTGAATTCGCTTATTGTGACCAATTAGGAATGTGGAAAAATAACAGTTTTTAAAATATTGGAGGGTATTTTTTAACGTGTAGAGACGTAAAATAGTGCGTCTCTACGGTTCAAATGAAAAGTTTATCTTTTAAGCTACCTATGCGGTAGTGAATATCACAATCATAAATAAACATTTCTAAGCTACCTGTGCGGTAGTGTTTGTAAGTTTACACTTACAAATTTAAAAAGCAACGGCGTATTAACTATCATTATCATAATTATAAATAAACAGGCGTTGACATTTTTTGAGTAACATTTTAAACTTTTTTTGCCCTTAATTTTTTAAGAAGGAGTTTTTAATGTTAGATCCAAGTATTGAAAGTTTTTTAGCTGAACGAAAAGCTGGATGGCTAAAAGAGAAGTTAAAAACGTGTAAAACTGAGCAGGAAACATTGGATGTCGAAACCAAAGCGAGTGAAAAATTTTGCTTAGACAACTGGCTACCCGATGCGGCAAAACGTTCAGGTTGGCTATCCATCATTACTCATCCTAGTAAATTCAGCCATCCGAGTGCGAAAACCAGTGCTGTGATTGCACAAGCTGAATCTAAAGCAGATGGCTTTTTGCGCAGTGGCAACGTGGCTGCTGAGTTTGATGTATTAGGGAATGCAGCGGCTTTGGATGTGTACAAATTTTTATCGTTACAACTGAGTGACGGGCAAACTGTACTAACGCACTTAGAGAAAAATAGCGACACTATTCAACAGCAATTTACACTTTCCACTGTGCCATTTTCTGAGATAAAACAAGGTTTATTAACGATTAAGCAAGCCTCAGAAACAGCAAAAACCTCGGAAAAAATCAAACAAGTTTATTTTCCTGTCGATGACGATTACCACCTTTTATCCATTCTGACCCCATCCGGTTTAATGTTTAAACTTAAAGAAAAAGTTAATCAGTTGCGATTTTCTGATGAGGCTAAACAAGCGCGTGAAGACCGCCGTGCCGAAAAGCATAATGAACAAGGATTTGATGAATTGTATAACTTGGCGGTGATTGGTTTTGGAGGCACAAAGCCGCAAAATATCAGTGTTTTGAATAGTCAAAACGGCGGCACAGCGTATTTGCTGCCCTCACCTCCACCACAATTAGAAATCCGCACCCTGCGCCGACCTCACAAAAGTTTTTTTGAAGAAAGCTTGTATTTCAAAGACTATCAAGAAAGCTTTGAAAATTTACACGAGTTGTTAGCAGTCAATTACAACAATATCAATATCCGTGATGGACGCGATGACATTATTGTTTTTATTGCTAAACAAGTCATGGAAAAAGTTAAACGCTTTAGAGAGTTAGAAGCGGATTGGTCAGAAAAAACATCTTTACCGCAAGCGCAAAAAATTTGGCTGGACGCGGCTTTTACTGAACAACGTGAAAATGAATCGGAATGGTTAGATGATGTTATGAGTAGCTTTGTGCGCTGGTTTCGGATTGCTTACGAAAAATCGGTAGGCAAAGACAAAGCGATTTTTATGGGAGATGTGGAATTGGCGCATATCAAAGCATTGATAACGGACATGGCCGAGGATTTGCGATGAAGCAATTTTTAATTATCCCGCGTATCAAAATTCACAACGCCAACGCGCTTTCTAGCCCTTATACCATAGGCTTTCCAGCAATGACAGCTTGGTTTGGGGCGATTCATGCGTTGCAGCGCAAACTGACTGCAGCGGCGTTTAAAGAATTGAGATTTACCCGCGCTGCTATTTCTTGCCATGACATTAATCTGCAAACCTATAAAGGGCAAGGCGATTATGTACATTCGATTATTGGCACGGGCAATCCTTTGGATAAGACAGGTTCGCGTCCGTCTTTTATTGAAGAAGCGCGTTGCCATTTAACCGTTTCCTTAGCAATTGAATATGAAGGCGTGGAGATAGATGACAAAGATGAATTTATTGCCGCTTTAACAACGCAGTTACACACGCTAAAACTGGCAGGTGGTGATATTTTGGGCTGTGATTTTAACCGTATTGAGTTGTTAAAAATCGCCGATGACAGTGAGTTATCCAAATTGACCCGTAAATTGATGCCAGGCTATGTGTTGCAAGAACGTCGCGATTTAATGATTGCCGCTATGCAAACAGGGCAAGATGCAATCACCGCCATGCTCGATTATTTGACAGTGCAGCACCGCAGCGAAGAAAAACAGGATGAACAAGGCAACAGTCACATCGAATGGACGGCAAAACGCAAAACAAACGGCTGGATAGTCCCCATTGCCACAGGGTTTCATGGCATTAGTGAACTGGGCAAAGCCGAAAACCAGCGCGATCCTGACACGCTACACCGTTTCGCTGAAAGTTTGGTAACGTTAGGCGAATTCAAAATGCCGTATCAAATTAAAAAACTCGATGACTTGCTTTGGCACAGTCATTACGACGCTGAAAACAATTTTTATCTAATTCAACAAAAATCCCACCTCGTTTAATTTAAGGAACACAAATGGCTACTAAAAAAGAAAAAGAAAGTAAAAACATCCTTGTGACTGCTTCGGTTTTGGCTTTTGAAAAAAAACTCGTGCCTTCTGATGGGCGTTTTTACGGTACGGTTTGGGAAAAAAGAACCGAAACAGCAACCGCTTTAAAGTTACAAGAAAAATCAGTACGCGGCACGATTTCAAATCGGCAAAAAACCACCGTGTTGAAACAGTCGGATATTGAAAAAGCCAATTTGCAGACGGTGGATAGTTGCGCATTGGGCAACGATCAGGACACGTTAAAACTTTCTTTTACCTTGAAAATATTAAGCGGAGTTGAAAAACCGTCGGCGTGTAACAGTGCTGAATTTAATGCTAGTTATAAACAAGCGGCAACCGCGTACATTGAAAGCGAAGGTTTTACTGAACTGGCGAAACGTTACGCGACCAATATCGCTAATGGGCGGTTTTTATGGCGTAACCGCGTGGGAGCAGAACGGATTGAAGTGAGCGTGAAAGTTTTAAATGAGGGTGATAATTCAGCGTGGATATTTGATGCTAAAAAAGTCGGTATTAGTGCGACAGATTTTGATAACAACGATGCTGAGATTGCACAATTGGCTGAAAAAATCGCGGCGGCTTTATCAGGTAAAACTGAATTTTTGCTGTTAGAAATTAACGCTTATGCGCAAGTGGGTAAAGCACAAGACGTTTATCCAAGTGAAGAGTTAGTTTTAGACAAGGGTAATAGCAAATCGAAAAAAAGCAAAATTCTCTATCACATTGATGGGGTTGCTGGAATGCACTCGCAAAAAGTCGGCAATGCGTTGCGCACCATTGATACCTGGTATCCTGTGCCGGAAGGCGAAAGTTTGTTTCCGATTGCGATTGAGCCTTACGGCGCGGTGACGAATTTAGGCAAAGCTTACCGGACACCCGCAGCTAAAGCAGACTTTTTCACCTTGTTTGACAGTTTTGCGCGTGGCGGTTCTTTGAGTAAAACCGAGCAGCATTATGTGATGGCTGTGTTGGTGCGCGGTGGGGTGTTTGGCGAAAGCGGCAAGGATTAAATAATGAACTGTTACCAAGAAATCACCTTATTGCCTGGTACTGAAATCGGGTTGAATTTCCTTTGGGAAAAAGTCTATCAACAACTTCACCTTGGCTTTGTTGCCATGAAAGATGAAAGCGGCAAAGTTGCCATCGGGGTTTCTTTTCCAAATTACAACGAAGAAAGTCATCGCTTAGGGGAAAAACTACGGTTGTTTGCTGAAACTGAGGATTTATTGTCGCGTTTTAATGCTAGAGAATGGTTAGCTGTTCTGAGTGATTATGTGCATCTGACCAGTATTAAACCTGTACCCGAAAAGATTGAAAAATACGCAAGTTTTTACCGGATTCAGCTAAAAAGCCAACTTAACCGTGCGCAACGTAAAGCACGGCGGAAAAATATCAGTGTTGAAAAGGCGTTACATTATTATGATGCTTATGTTGAGCAACGCACGAAAGCTCCTTTTATCAATCTGAAAAGTGCAAGTTCAGGTGAAAGTTTTAAATTGTTTATTGGTTATGTTGGGCAAGATGATGCAAGCAAGAAAGGTTTTAGCTGTTATGGCTTGAGTCGGCAAAGCACTGTGCCGATTTTTTGACCTATATTTTTGGCTCTTTAAAAATATATAAATAAATCAATAGGTTATTTTAAGCGTTTTTTCATTGGTAAAAACGGGAAAAATCGCTTAAACTCTTGATGCGTTTAAACTTTTTCGTTTAAACGCACGGTTCACTACCGCATAGGTAGCTTAGAAAAATAGCTTGTTTAATCTGGGGCGTTATTTTGAGTTCACTACCGCATAGGTAGCTTAGAAATGATGTTTCCAACGAATGCAAGGCGTTTGTTTGTTCACTACCGCATAGGTAGCTTAGAAAGGCAAAGAAACAACCACCGCGTTTGTTGTTTCGTTCACTACCGCATAGGTAGCTTAGAAATAAATTTTGCATTCGCTGTTTTGCCGCTAAAAGTTCACTACCGCATAGGTAGCTTAGAAAACCACAATAGGCACTGTTTTTGCTTTCCACCCGTTCACTACCG
>CAIQWF010000114.1 GCA_903875455.1 uncultured Pseudomonadota bacterium | reverse complement strand
TCGTGCCGCTCTATTAAATCGTTTCACTTATCTTGGCACACCCATGACAGTTGCTATAGCATAAAACTGTTTTGGGGTTGGGGAGGCTTGGAACAAATTTGATTTGTGCAACAAAGCCACCCCAATTGGAACATCACGCTCGGCACAGTGACAGGCAGCGGTACAGGCGGTTGGGATGGTACGTTTAACAAACAATTAGGAAACTGGTCATTTATTGGTGGCGGCAAATGGACAAGCACTGATGCCGCAACCACTGTCACACTCTTATCAACATTCGGCGAACAATCCGAACAAAATAAAAAGTTTTGGGGAATTTATAGCCTTGTTGCGACGCACAATTTCACTGACAAACTGCATTATGTTTTCCAACATGACCATGGTTTTGCAAATAATGTTGGCACTGCAAATACTTTTGGAAATGCCGTTTCGGGAATTGCACCGACAGGCAGAAATGAAAATGCAAGCTGGTACGGCATTAATCAATATTTGACATACGATGCAACCGATAAAGTCACTGTTGGAATGCGGGCAGAATGGTTTAGAGATGCTAATGGTTTCCGTGTTGCCGGGGTTGGTCGTTGCGGCGCAAGCACTAATGTTGATGCCTCTGGCAACGCAACTTCCTATGGATGTCCAAACGGTGTCGGTGGGGCTTATCCATTCGCACCAAGCAACTATTATGCAATGACTGTTGGAGTCAATTACAAACCGGCAAAATGGTTGATGTTACGATCTAATTTGCGCTATGACTATGCTGACATCAAAGCATTTGATGCCGGACAGCAACACGATCAAGTGTTGTTCACCGGTGATATGGTCGTCACGTTTTAATTTACCCATGCTCGCTCCCTCTTGATGACGCTCATCAACTGAAGTGCAATCGACTTGCACTTCAGTCTTTTTTTCCAAGTCATCAGCAAAACTGTTAATCAACATGCAAAAATTACCAGAGAATCGGTGTCAAGCTATTCGTTACATGAAAATAGCCCGAACTTTCCCTGAGTTATTGAATTCTTCAGGTGCGACGTCGCACCTGAAATTAAGTCAAGCAATTGAACTTCTAAACGCCCCCGACGAAGTTCAAGAAGAAGTTATCAAGCGGGTTGAATCAGGTGAACAAATCACGGTTAAAGAAATCCAAGAATTAAAACGCCAAGCGAGAGAAGCAGAACAGAAAGCACAAAGCATATTGCTTGAGCTGAACCAAAGAACTAACCGAAGCAGTCAGGGAACAACGCGACCGGATGTTATCGGACAATGACAACCAGCTAAGGATTGAACGCGAAACCAGACAGGCTGCAATAGAAGGCGAGCGGGCTAAGATTATTTTCTCTGTACATGACAAAAATTTAGCTCGGCTCGGACTTCTGGTTAAACGCCAGAAAACAAAATAAGGCTTTAATGGTATTCTCAAACGTAAAAATCAACTTAAAAAAAGCGTCATTAATCACATCAAAGCCTTCTCTGAAAAGGCTTTTTGCCAGCCGCTGGTGTTTTTTGACTTTAATCGGCTTGATTTCATGCTGCCATTCTTTCGGGTCTTGCAGTCTGAAATCAGCCGACAAATCAATCACTTTCACGCCACGCGCCAGCAGTTGTTCCGCCATTAACATCGCCGTGCCGTTGGGGGTGGCAAAAAACACCACATCACAATCAGCCAAATTTTCAACATCAGGAATCGAAAACACTGCATTGCACAAACCGCGCAAACTTGGATAAAGTGCATCCACCCGTTTGCCGTCATCAGAGCGGGAAGTAACTTTTGTCACCTCAACCTCTGGATGCAAAGACAAAATCCGTAGCAACTCCACGCCCGTGTAGCCTGTCCCGCCTACAATACCCGCACTAATCATTGATTATCTCCTATGTTATGTTTAATCGCTTTTCCAAATGGCCGATTGCCTTAGTGAACCACCACCTCCGAGCTGGATTTTGTAATCCGTTGCAAACGCTCCTGCAACACCGGCCAGTCAATGCGCGGATTATACCCCATGACATCAATGCGCGGCAGGCCGCCGCCTTTAACAATGTAATAGCCGTAATCAGCCGCCGCCACGCCCATTAACTGGCAGACACCGTTATGCAGATAACAGCCCAGACCTAATTTGTCATAGCCAAAATTGTCAAAAATCTTCAATACCGTCCGCGACAGTAAATCAACCATCCCGCCACCGCCAATACTGGCGATATTTTCCACTGCTTTTTGACTGATTTGATGCGTTGAGTCATCGTCATCCGGCGTTCCCAGCCAGGCATAAAAACCTATCGGCTGCCAGTTTTCCAGATATAAATCCCTGACATAGCCGGAAACTCGGCCCTGCATTCCACCAAAGGAAAATTGTTGTGTCAGCTGCTGCAAATCCAGATTTTTGATTTCGACATCGCTGTAAAACTGCGAAAAATCGCTCATCAAACCCGATAACGCCAGTTTGTTAATAGCAACCTCTCCGTCAAAAACATTGATTTTTAATCCGCCCTCCAAAGTCAATTTACCATCGGCAAAATTAACCCCGGGAATTTGCCCGCTCAGCCTGCCCGGCAACGGCTGCCAGTTTAAAGCCTTGGTCAGCTTTTCCAGCGAAACCTGTTCGATTTGCCCGGAAAAATGCAGCTTTGGGCTTTGGTTTTTCACAGCTTGCCAGTCAAATTGCTTAATCTGGATTTTCCCTTCCAATACCGGCACAACCGTTTCTTTTAGCAGGCTGATTTTTTTATCTTGCAGCAAGAAAGACAAATACCCTTGCTCTAAGGGCAGGTTAAACAGATTAAATTTTTGCCAGGAAAACATCGAGTTCTGCTTAAAGTCCGGCTGGTTTGACCAGTTTAATGCAGTCACACCATTTTCTAAATGAAAACGCTGCTTTTTATCCTGAATTGAAAAATGACTGCTATGCAAATAAGCCGCTGTGATTTGCTGTTTTTTCAGCGTTATTCCACTTTCCAAATGCCCCGAAAGTGAAAGTCCTTCGATAGCGGTCGCGCTGGTAAAAGGGGCTAAATAAATGCTGGAAGCCGCAGCCAAATCAGCAAGATTAAAATGCAGATTGGCTGTGGCAATTGAAAATCCGGGATGATAATTGATAAGTCCGTTCGCAGTGATAAATCCAATTCCGGGATGGTAAAATTTTGCCTGATTCAGTTCGATGGCTTGCCGGGCTTGATTCCAGTAGCCCTGCCCTTTCAGGCTAATCGCAGCGTCTTTGTCTTCCAGATACAGTGGTTCAATATAAAGATTGCCGTGCTGGAAACTATTGTCCGATTCCCACAGCCACAGTTTTTCCTTAACTTTCGCGGCATTCAAATTCAGAACCAGATTTAATGCCTCGGTCGCTTTGCTACCGTCTGTGGTTTGAATGGAAAGATTATGGGTTTGGGCTTGCAGGTTGATTTTTTTTAATCCTTGCCAGTTGCCCTGCACTTTACCGTTCAGCCTTACCGTGCCGGAAGTCAATTTAAGTTGTGGAAATAACAATTGATGTAAAGCTTTCAGGCCGATTTGTTTGCCGTTTATGCTAAGTTGCCAGTTATTGCCCTGCGCTGAGCCTTGCAAGTCAAAGTTACCTTGCAAAATTTTGAGCTGCTGGATTTGAAATTGGCTTTGTTTTTCACCGATGTGAAAAGAAAACTGGCAGCGCGGAGCATTGAATAGCTTGGACTGGAGTCGTGCCGTGCCTTGCAGACAATGAACTTCATTCTTGCCCCATCTGAATTGAGAGCATTGCACTTGCAACAGTTTTAAATCAGCAAATGGTTTGGGCAGCAACAATTTCTGAATGCTAAGTTGCAGTTGTGGGGACTTTTTTTCGAGTTGAGTTAAACCGATGGAGACATTTTGCAACTGCCAGTTTTGCATTTTTATCTGCTGAACACTGAGCGATACAACTTCAAGTGCTTGAGCTGCGGAACTGATGAAAAACGCTAACAGCAAGAAAATAATTCCAGCCATTAGTCTGGCACTTTCCAGAACTGGCTTATTGATACCGGGTCGGGTCGGGAACTCCCGCTTCCTGAAAACCGATTTTTCGCAACCGGCAAGCATCGCACACTCCACAGGCACGTCCTTCAATATCGGCAGAATAACAGGACACGGTTTGACTGTAATCCACGCCTAAAGCCAAACCTTGTTGAATAATCTGGGCTTTGCTTAAGGCAATCAACGGTGTGTGAATTTTTATCACTTCACCCTCAACACCGGCTTTGGTGGCAAGATTGGCCAGCGTTTGAAAAGCTTGAATAAATTCAGGACGGCAATCAGGATAACCGGAATAATCGACAGCATTCACGCCGATAAAAATATCGTGACTATGCAAAACTTCCGCCCAACCTAAGGCGAAAGACAGAAAAATGGTGTTTCTGGCGGGAACGTAGGTAACTGGAATGCCGGTTTGCGCGGTTTTTGGCACGGCGATATGCGAGTCGGTCAATGCAGAACCGCCAATTGCATCTAACCCTAAGTGGATAACTTTATGCTCAACTACGCCATACTCAGCAGCAATTTTTTGCGCTGCAACCAGCTCGGCATTATGGCGTTGTCCATAATTAAAACTTAAGGCATAACACAAAAATCCTTGTTTCCGTGCCAATGCCAAAGCGGTAATCGAGTCCAATCCGCCTGACAATAAAATAAGGGCTTTTTTTTGCATGAACTATTTACCTTGGGCATCATCCCAAAGGTATTTATGAAGTTGAATTTGAAAGCGGACCAATAATTTGTCCTGAAGAATTTTTTCTGCCAGCCGGGTTGGCGACATTTGTCCCATCACCGGAGAAAATAACACCTGGCAGCGGTTAATCAAATCGTACTGAGAAAGCATGACTTTTGACCAGTCGTAATCTTCATCCGTGCCGATTACAAATTTTATCTGATCTTTTGACTCTAAATAATCAATATTTTCATAGCGATTTTTACTTAACTCCCCTGAGCTTGGAGTTTTTAAGTCCATCACAATTACAACACGCTTATCAACCTTGGAAACATCCAGGGCCCCGCTGGTTTCCAGTGAAACATGATAGCCTTTATCAGCCAATTGGCTCAGCAATAATAAGCTGGCAGACTGTGCCAAAGGTTCACCACCGGTAACAGTGATATATTTGGCTTGATAGCTGTCAATCTGCGCGATAATCTCTGCTAAGGTTTTCTTTTCACCGCCGGTAAACGCATAACTGGTGTCACAATAACCACAACGTAGCGGACATCCGGTTAGCCGGACAAACACCGTAGGCAGTCCTACTGTATTGGATTCACCCTGTAACGAATAAAAAATCTCGGTTATGCGTAAAACCTCTGGCTTTGGCTTTTGCAATTTCCACTACAGCCCAGTTTGATTTTTTTTGTCAATCGCCTTATTTGCTGAAGCCGTTCCAGGGTAAGTATCAATCAAATAATCATAATATTCCCTTGCTTTGTCTTTGTTGCCAATGCTGTACTGAGTCATCCCCAATTTTAACAACGCATCTGGAACTTTGGGACTGCGAGGATATACCCGAATCACTTTGTCAAATGCCTTCATTGCACTTTGCTTGTTACCTTTTTTCAGTAACGCCTCACCAATCCAGTACTGGGCATTATCAGCATATTCACCATCGGGATAATTATTGATAATGGCTTGAAACTCATCAATTGCCAGATCATAATCACCATCCCTGAATATATTATAGGCACGGGCATAGCTGCTTCTTTCACCGGGCAACGCGCTTCCTGATTGATGATCCTCAATAGTCCTCCCTACGCGTTTGCTTTCAGAAGGATTATAGTTAGGGTTGCGGTCCAAATTCCCTGCATAAACTCTGTTCTCCAAAGTGTTTTGGCGAGCATTCAAATCACGGATAATTTTCGCTTGATCAGCAACTTTAGTCTTAAGCGAGGAAACTTCTTTTTGCAGTTTGCTTAAACTGCCCGCGATTGAACTGGAGGAAGTCGAACTATATTCATATGTAGAGGGATAAACCGAATCATCCAAGCTCGGCGCAGCATTTGCGCTACTGGCTGCACATACCGTTAAAAGAAAAAAGTAAGATGTTTTCATTTTTGAGTCCTTTGAGGGATTAAATTAACACGGCGATTCAAATGCCATGCAGTTTCAGTATGTTCCAGCGAGGCTGGCTTTTCTTCTCCGTAACTTACAATTTCCAATTGCTCGTTACTAACTCCACGCGCTTGCATTATTTTTGCCACCGCTTTAGCCCGTTCCTCTCCCAATCCGATATTGTATTCACGAGAGCCCCGTTCATCCGCATGACCTTCTAAAATCAGAACATAATCAGAATTTTCCAACAGCTTCTGACTTTGTTTTTCTATCACTGACATAAACTCAGAATCTATTTCAGTGCTGTCATGCAAAAAATAAATTGCATGTTTTTCTGATGCCTGATTTTTTTCTGCTTCTTGAAGCTGCTTATCAACGCTATTTTCAACACTGTCATTAACAACAGACGCACTTTTTTGCAGATCCGCATTAGTCGATGCCTCAATTGCACTCACTTCACTGCCATGATTAACATCCATAAGGCGACAGCTCATTAAACCAGCAGCCATCACAAAAGCCGAAGTTATTATTGTCGGCTTAGTAACTCTCATGATATGTCCTCATTTTATTCAGGCTTTGCTTCTACCGTAATCTTCACACGCTTAAAGCCAAGCAGCGAGCAGAATTCTGTGAGCAAAATAAGTATAGTAATAAATCATTTCATTGCAACTATCCAGGTTAAGAAAATCATCAAACTATTTTTTATTTTGTTAAGTTACACTTCTTACGGCATCCAACGCGGATTGTAAATTTGACTACTTTTAAAGTCTAGTTTCTGTTGTGTTTTTCCATCTGTTGATATTGCTGCCAAGCTGTTTTTATTGGCTTTTTGAGTTGCATACAAAATCATTGTTCCATTACTGGAAAAACTGGGAGACTCATCAATGCTACCAGAAGTCAACTCATTAATTGCTCCGGTGCTTAATTCCAGCACCGCAATTTTATAGCTGCCGTCACTGCCATGTACCAACACGAGTTTCTGGCCATCAGGGGAGAAACTGGCGTTGCTGTTATAGTCTCCTTCAGAAGTCAAACGGTGTGCTACACCACCATTGACAGGAATTTTATATAACAGCGGCTTCCCGCTTTCATCAGAAGTAAAGACAATGGCTTGTCCATCAGGTGACCATGCAGCTTCGGTATTAATCCCGCTCATTTTGGTCAGCTGCGTTAATACAGTGGTTGCCAAATCCAGAATATAAAGGTTCGGATTACCCTCTTTGGATAAAGTTACCGCCAGTTTTTTTCCATCCGGCGACCAGGCGGGTGCGCCATTAATACCGGAAAAAGCCGCCACTTGTCTACGCTCGGCTGTTGCCAGGGTTTGCACAAAAATCACCGGGCGATGACTTTCAAAAGAAACATAGGCAATTTTCTCACCTTCTGGCGATACCGCTGGCGACATAATCGGCTCTGAAGAGGAAACTACGGTTTTGGCATCAAAACCATCCAAAGCAGAAATCTGTAATTTATAAAGATGATTGTCACCCGTGACTTCATGACTGACAAACGCAATTTTGCTGCTAAAAATACCTTTTCTAGCGCTGAGTTTTTCGTAAATCAAATCACTGATTTTGTGCGCAGCGCAGCGCAATCCTTGTTCAGCTGTCGAGATTTTATAATCCATTAGCAGCTCTTTTTTAGAAACAGCTAACAGCTGGAAAAAAATAGTGTAGTTATTATCGACTTTAGCAAGCTTGCCAACCACTACATAATCCTGCCCCAAAATTTGCCAGGCCCGAAACTTCACTTCTGCGGCACTGGTGGGTTTGGTAAGCATTTGCTGTTCCGGCAGGATTTTAAAATAGTCACTGCCGCTTAAGTCAGCATTCACAATCGCGGCAATATCAACCGGAGCTTTTGTGTCTGGGCTTTGCCAGCCAAACGGCACTACTGCGACAGGCAAAGCAGCAACAGGTTTTTTTTTCACTTCAATCCGCAATTCTGCCTGAATGGCGGCGGCGTAAAAAAAGATCAGGTTTAACAATAACAAGCTCTTAAAAAATTTCATCTTCGGTTTGCAATCAAAAAACTGGTGCGAACTTACTCATCACCAAAATGCACGGAAATACCCGCCAGCATTTTCTGGCGCACCATTTCATCTTCAGGAAGCTGAAAAGATTCCGCTTTGTAAGCTGCGTCTTTTGCAGAATCATCAAACAGTTTATTGCCGCTGCTTTTGCTGACCACGACTTTTTTTATCTGGCCGCTGGCAGACAGCTCTATTCGGATAATACAGCTTTGACCTGCTGAGCCTGCCGGACGTTTCCACAAGCTTTTTATTTTTACTACAAATCTGGCAATTTCTTGCTCACGTTTTTGGCCTTGCAAAGTATCCATCACCAACTGTTGCGCGGCGGCCGCTAATAATTTTTGCTTTTCGGCCTGCGCTAAACGTAAAGCCTGCTTTTTAACCACTGCCAGACGTTTTTTTTCGGCACGGGACAGCTTTTTAGGTAATTCAGCGTCGTTTTCTGTTGCAGGCTGTATTTCCAAAATAGTCGCCTGCATCGCTTGCAAAACTTTTTTTGTAGTAATTTCGGGTGGAAAACTCAATCCCAGTATCACTAAAAAAATCAGCAATAGATGAAATAAAATAGCTAAAAAAAATGCAAAGCTAAATTTTGCCGAACTATCGCTGTCCATGATTTAAGGCTCGGCTGAACTGGTCATTAACCCTACATTCGGCACACCCACTTCTTTCAGTGCCGCCATCACAGCAACAACTTTTCCATAATCAACCGCAGTGTCGGCTTTAATATAAACCTGGGCTTGCGAAGCGCCTTTATAAACCTTGGCGACACGGGATAACAATTCAGCCAGAGGCACGGCCTGTTCAGCATCTTGTTTTTCACTGAGAAAATATTGCCCGTCTTTTTGAATCGAAATAATCAGGGGCGGTTGTTGTTTTGCTTCAATTTTTGCACCACTGGCCGCAGGCAGATTTACTTCCACCGCATTTTGCTGAAGGGGAGCAGTCAGCATAAAAATAATCAGCAAAACCAAGGTCACATCAATGTAAGGTACTACATTGATTTCAGCAATCGGTTTTCTGCGTCTGCTGCGCCGATACATGCTACTCATTTGCTGTGCGCCAAACGTTGCAATAATACTGAGAACTCATCGATAAACAGTTCATATCGGCCTGCCAATCGATCCAAGCGGGTGGAAAAGCGGTTGTAGGCAATCACCGCAGGAATGGCGGCGAACAAACCCATCGCGGTCGCAATCAGGGCTTCTGCAATCCCAGGCGCAACCTGAATCAAGGTGGCCTGATGCTCATGCACCAATGATCTGAACGCATTCATAATTCCCCACACCGTGCCAAACAAGCCGACATAAGGGCTGGTTGAGGCAACTGTGGCCAAAAAAGGCAAGGATTCATCAAGCCTGTCCAGTTCGCGCGACAATTCAATCCGCATGGCCCGCTGCGCACTTTCTACCAAAACCGAAGGGTCAACATTGCCTTTTTGCCGCATTCTGGAAAATTCGTTATAGCCACTTAAAAAGATTTTTTCCACGCCTTCCGGTTGAAATTCTTTGGCGCTGAGTTTTTTGTACAGCTCGGTAAGCTCTATGCCGGACCAGAATTCAGCCTCAAACTCATCCGTGATGGTAATTGACTGCTGCAACTCTTTGCGTTTGAAAAAAATGAAAGTCCATGAAATCACTGAGGCCACCAATAAAATCAGCAGCACAAATTGCACTATAAAACTGGCATTTTGAATCAATTGCAAAATAGACAAATCAGAATTCATTTTTTAACTTTTTTATTTGCTAACGTGACAATTCACCGCCGACATGCTTTTTTTTACAGGAAAACATGCGGCTGGAGAAAATTCGCCGATGGGGAAAATACTCAGTTGAGTTTAGACGATTATTGAAATTGTGCTATCAAATCATCAGGAATTAGTTTGGGGCGCATGGTTTGGCTGTCTACACAAACCACTGAAACCTGAGCTTTGCATAGCAGATCATCATCACGGTTGATATTTTGCTCGAATAACAGGCTGGCTTTTTTCAGCTGGGTGATTTCAGAGCTGACATACAGCAAATCATCGAGTTTTGCTGATTTGAGATACTCAATTGAGATTGAACGTATCACAAAAATAAGCTGCTGTTTATTGGTCAAATCGCTTTGCAAAACTTTCCTGGAGCGAAGATATTCGGTTCTGGCACGCTCCAGAAAGTTCAGATAATTGGCATGAAACACCACGCCGCCTGCATCGGTGTCTTCGTAATAAACCCGAACCGGCAAGATAAATTTACTCATCAGTTTTGGAAATTAATTTTGGTAGGGACAGATAACACCCTTTTATTAAAAGATGTTATCTGTGTTTGGTGGGTTAAGCAGCATCAAGCTTTAAGCTGGCTAAATCAATCACAAACCGATATTTGACATCACTTTTGATGACCCGTTCGTAAGCTTCATTAATTTGTTGGATAGGAATCATTTCAATGTCAGAAGTAATATTATGCTGCGCACAGAAATCCAGCATTTCCTGAGTTTCCTTGATACCGCCAATTAAAGAACCGGCAATCCGGCGGCGTTTGAAAATCAAATTTCCGACTGAGGGCGACGGATGCGGATGGTCAGGAACCCCGACTAAACATAAAGTGCCATCGCGTTTCAGTAACGCGGTGTAAGCATCCAGATTATGCGGCGCGGCGACCGTGTTTAAAATAAAATCAAAACTTTGCAGATGTGCGTTCATTTCCTCTGGATTTTTTGAAATCACCACTTCGTTTGCGCCGAGGCGTTTGGCATCTGCGATTTTATTCGCCGAAGTCGTAAACAGCACCACATGCGCCCCTAAAGCATGGGCGAATTTCACCGCCATATGTCCCAAACCGCCCAAGCCAACTACACCGACTTTATCGCCTTTTTTAACCTGCCACTGTTTCAGCGGTGAATAGGTGGTAATACCTGCACACAACAACGGCGCGGCGGCAGCTAAATCCAGATTTTCGGCAATTTTCAACACAAAGCTTTGGTCAACCACAATCTGGTTGGAATAACCGCCGTAAGTGCTCGCTTGGCCGTTTGTATGCGGGTCTGGGCTGTTGTAAGTAAAAACCGCATGATTACAGAATTGTTCCAATCCTTCCTGACAATCAGGGCAGGCGCGGCAGGAATCCACCATACAACCAACACCTACGCTATCACCGATTTTAAACTTGCTGACCGCGTTTCCTACCTGAATCACTTTGCCGACAATTTCATGTCCCGGCACCATCGGAAAAGCTGAGTTTCCCCATTCGTTACGGACCTGGTGAATGTCGGAATGGCAAACGCCGCAGTAAAGAATCTCAATCTGCACATCGGTTGCAGTCAGTTCGCGGCGTTCAAACTGAAATGGCACCAGCGGCGTAGTATTACTAAACGCTGCATAACCTTTAGCTTGTTGCATAATATTCTCCTGATTGTCGTTTTTTTCGGTGGGCAAAAAAACCTGTCCACCCTACATTTTTCAATAATTAATCAAGCTGCTCCATAATTTCTTCGCTGATGTCGGCATTGGAATAAACTTCCTGGACATCGTCCAATTCTTCAAGACGGTCGATTAAACGCATCACTTTTTGCGCATCTTCCAAATCTGTCACGCTGACCTGATTATCCGCTTCCATAGTAATTTCGGAATTATCAGGGGTAAAACCTGCGGCAATCATTGCATCTTTCACGGTTAAATAAGATTCAAAACCGGTCATCACGTCGGCAGAACCGTCATCATTGATGATAATGTCTTCCGCGCCCGCTTCCATTGCCGCTTCCATAATCGCATCTTCATCCACACCGGCGTTGTAGCTTAATACACCGAGTTTTTTGAACATATAAGCCACTGAACCATCGGTGCCCAAATTGCCGCCGGCTTTGGAAAAAGCATGGCGCACTTCGCCAACGGTGCGATTGCGGTTATCGGTTAAGCACTCAACAATTAGCGCTGTACCGCATGGGCCGTAGCCTTCATAGCGCACTTCTTCATAATTAACACCTTCTAAGGCACCGGAGGCTTTTTTGATAGCATTTTCAATAGTGTCGCGTTTCATGTTCGCGCCGAGAGCTTTATCAACTGCGGTGCGAAGACGTGGATTACTCGCTGGATCTGCACTGATTTTTGCCGCAACCGAAATTTCGCGCAGCATTTTGGTGAAAACCTGACCGCGTTTGGCATCCTGTGCGCCTTTACGGTGTTTAATGTTCGCCCATTTACTATGTCCTGC
>CAIQWF010000113.1 GCA_903875455.1 uncultured Pseudomonadota bacterium | reverse complement strand
TGAAATGGTCTAATAATACCGGACACTTCTAAAGACAGATTTATAATGTCAACAGAGGTGAGAAATGAGTAATAAAACTAAACATAAACGACCCAAATATACGCTTGAATTTAAAAAAGATGCAGCAAGTTTGGTCATTGAAAAAGGTTATACCCACGAACAAGCAGCAACTAGCCTTGGCATTTCACAAAGTGCCCTAGGACGCTGGGTTCGGACTGAACGAGGCACTGCAAAAACAGCCACAGGCCAATCTGTCAGCGGCAATTTGACGGTGAACGCCGAATTAGTCAGACTCCGTAAGGAAAACGAACAATTACGAATGGAGCGTGAAATCTTAAAAAAGGCCGCAGTCTTCTTTGCCAGGGAACTCGAATAAAATACGGATTTATTCGAGCGCAACAGAAGACATACCCTATCACCGTACTTTGCCGTGTGATGCAAGTCAGTACCAGTGCTTATTATGCCTGGGTTAAACAGCCTGAATTGTCGGAAAAAATTGAGGAAAATAAACGACTTGAAACTAAAGTCCGTCAAATTTTTGTTGAGTTTAAACAGATTTACGGCTCACGGCGTTTGCGCGATGAATTACGAAAATCTGGTTTCAGGGTGGGGCGTTATAAAGTTCGCAGCTTGATGAAGCGACTGGGGTTGCAGGTTCGTTACCCGAAAAAATTCAAGGTAACGACAGACAGTCAACACAATGATGCGATTGCTCCGAATCTTTTAAATCGAAAATTTAAGGTAAGTGTGCCTAATCAAGTCTGGACCACCGATATTACTTACGTTTGGACGCTTGAAGGTTGGCTGTATGTGGCGATTGTGATGGATTTATTTTCTAGGCAGATCGTGGGTTGGGCGATTGAGGATCACATGCAAACATCATTATGTACCAACGCCTTACAAATGGCATTCTGGCGTAGAAAGCCGGAAGCAGGGTTGCTGCATCACTCTGATCGAGGCAGTCAATATGCCAGTAAGGAATATCGCAAGCATTTGACCACAATGAAAATGAAACAGAGTATGAGTCGTAAAGGAAATTGCTGGGATAACAGTCCAACAGAACGGTTTTTTCGGAGTTTAAAACATGAACAATTGAATTACGAAAGATTCAGGACTAAAGAGCAGGCAAAGTTGAGTGTCATTGATTATTTGGCTTTTTATAATGGCAAGCGAGCGCATTCAAAATTGGGCTATCAATCGCCTGTTATTTTTGAACGGGAATTTTATAGCAAAGTGGTTTAAAAAGTGTCCGGTTGTACTTGACCATTACAAAGTTCTCTGAGCCTTCGTAAGCGACAGGATTGTCGTTAATGATGGGGGTGCGTACCAGTAGTGTGCCTGCCGTCATTTGAATGAAAGCGGGCGAAGCAAGGTCATAATCTACCCATGCTGAGCCACTCCAATATTGTAAATCGATGGTTGAACCATTAACGCCATAGTCATTAGTCTGGTCGAGTGTTGCACTAGTTGCTGTTTTGGCAGTACCATCAACCAGGTTCATTTTTAGCCATTGATTAGCTACACCTGTGACGGTAAAAATTGCATAAGATGAGCCTTCATTGACAGTGATGTCATTGACAGTTAAGGGGCGGTCATCGTCTTTGGTAACAGTGCCATCAGCCGTGCCATCACTTATACCGGTTGTGCTGGTAAAGGTCGTTCCCGTGCCATCGTCTTTGATGGTGGCGGTGCTATCAACGTAATTACCATAAGAGTTGGTAGCCCTTAGGGTAAAGGTTTCGCCACCTTCATAGGTTTTATCGTTGAGTATGGCAGTGCGGACAAACAGTAAATTCCCTGTATTACTATTAGCCAGCCCTCCAGGAACGGTAGTGGGGATGATGACGGGGCTACCCAAATACGTTGCCCATGCAGAGCCGTCCCAATATTCCAGATTAGGCGAGAAGTCATCACCACTGGTTGCTGTTCCAGTTGCTAAGGTTAGAGAGACTTTTTGCCCTTGCTCACCCGCAACAGTGAAAACGGCATAGGATGAGCCTTCGTTAACACTAATGTTGCTAGTGGTAAGTGTTCGGTTGTCGGCGGTAACGGTAATGGCAACAACGTCAATGTCTTGTAGTCCTAAACCGTCGGTAGAAGTGATAGTCAGGGCATCGGTGCCACTGAAATATTGATTGCCTGTATAGCTGAGCGTGGCAAGAGCTGCATTAATTGCCGATTGAGTTCCAGATAGGGTTATATTACCTCCACTGCCAGTAAGAATTGCAGAGCCTAAAGTGCCAATGGTTAAACTGCCATTATTGACGGTTAGGGTAACGGTGTTTAGTTCACTGGCTACAATAGTAGCGGTGCCATCGGTGTCAACATCCGCAACAGAGATAAGATTACTATTGGCACTACTAAAGTTTAAAGTCGCACTTTCTGCAACGGTCTGGGTAGTGCCAGGGACTGTATTAACAGGTGCATCGTTAGCACCATTAATGGTGATGATGAGCGTATTGGTGTGAGTTCCACCAGCGGTGTCTTGGACTTCATAAGTGAATGTGTCAGTTAAGGTTTGCCCAACTCCAAGCGCATTAATAGCATTATAACCAGCCGTTAAAAGAGGCGTGCTTGTATCGCTGTTATTCACAACATAAGTATATGCACCATTAGCAGCAATAGTTAAAGTGCCATAGCCATTAGAGCTTGCTACTGTACCTGAAAAGGCAGTGGGTACAGCTACGCCTGCAATAATTTTGGAAACAATCTTGGTATCGCCAGAATCTACGTCTGTATCATTGCTTAGCACATTACCGGTAGGATTGAGTCCGGCAATGTTATTAGCTGTTCCACCTGCTTCGGTTGCGGTGGCAGTGTCAGCAACGGCAATCGGATTGTCGTTATTTCCAAGAATGGTAACCGTTAAGATGGAAGTATTGGTGGTATTGGTACTGGTATCTTTAACAGTGTAATAAAAAACGTCTGAGAGATGATCTGAGGACGTACGTAAGGCTTCTACAGATGAATTAGTTTCATTTAATACATATTTGTAAGCACCATCTAAACCGATTGTAAGTGTGCCATAAGTACCGATAATTCCGCTTGTACCACCCGTATCAGTTGCAGGATTGTAGCTAGTTGTTACAGTAGTAGGCGCAGATGGATTTGTCGCTATTGAAATAACATTTAAATTAGTATTCAGTGTACCTGCGCTATTCTTGTCATTAGCTAAAACACCGCTTGTTGCTATAACTTTGAGTGGGGATGTACCTCCGGTGTTACTGGCTCCTCCGCCTTCGGTAACATTAACAGTATCAACGGTAGGGGTAGGTGGAGTTGCAGAACGCCCTTCAATGTGTATGGTGAGGACTGCGGTACTGGTCAAATTACTTGGGTCTTTTATTTGATAGGTAAAATGCTCATCGTAGGTCTGACCATCGTTAAGACTGGAATCGGTAAGAAAATATTTGTAACTTCCATCTTGATAAAGTTCTAAATAACCTTTATCGCCTTGAATGGTGTTGACGGTAGATTTGAAAGTTAGAACATCACCGCCTGTGCTGTTAGTCATGGCTGCACTTAGGGTAACGTAATTGCCATCTACCGACGATACCGTTGCACCTGTGGCAACTCCTACACCTGTTACATTCATCCCTGCTGTGATGGTTCCCGTAACCGATGTTGCATAAATCTCTGAGAGATAAGGTGTATTTAAGGTTCCTGAATAACCTACCCCTAGAGGAGTTTCAGCAGTACCTCCTAAAAGCAGAGTTGTTAATGTACTAATTGGCAGGGGTTTACTTAATGTTATGTAGGTTGTACCACCACTGTTACAAGCAGTGACTGTCACGCCTCCCGTAGGAAGAGCAAGGCCTGTGTTATCAGTATCGGCTGGATCAAATGTTACCACTGTTCCAACAGCATAGGTCTTGTTCCCATTGACTGAAAAATAATTGTAAAGCAGACGCTCAGTTGCAGTAGCAGTTGTTCCAGTACCCGCAACAATCGTGGTGATTGGATTTGCCCCTAAAGTGGTGCCTTTATTGGCTTGAGTAACAATGAGTGAAGCCGTAGTATTATCAACATCGGTGTCATTGGGTAGGATAACATTACCTGTTGCATCAGGTGTCACTGTAGATAAAACAGCAGGTTCTTTGAAAGAATTGAAGTCAGGGTTGGCAATAGGCGCATCATTTACTGCCGTAACATTGACTGTAATGGTGTTAGGCGATAAGTCAAGATTGGCGCCGCCGTTGGCTGTGCCACCGTCATCGCGCACTTGGAAGGTAAAATTGGCGTAGCTTGTGCCATTGCCATTTAATGCTGGTGTGTAAGTCAAAGTTGCTATTTGGGCAAGCGTTAGCTCTTGACCTAGCGTTACCGCTGTAGCACCAATCTTTAATGTGCCTGTCGTTGGTAGCGTGGTAATAATAACGCTTTGCAAGGCATTGGCTGGGCTGTCATTAGGATCGGTAAAACCAAAATCAGCCGCAGTGAAGGCATAAGCCGTATCTTCATTGGTAGTAATGGTTTTATCTGTACCGGCTGGCGCATCATTTACTGGATTGACGTTGAACGTAATCGCTTTTACTTGAGATAAATCATCTCCACCATTTGCTATGCCGCCATTATCTTGAAGCTGGAAGTTGAAAGAGGCACTGGTAGTGCTATTGGGAGCGGGGGCATAAGTCAATTTACTGATGTTAGCAGCTGCAATCGCGTAGGCATCAAGTGAACCGTTTCCATCTGTATCAAGGTTTGGAGTAAGAACGGTTATGGCAACGCCGTTATAATAAAGTGTTCCAGTCGCAGGTACAGGTAGAGTATCAATAATGATATTCTTTAAAGTGTTGGCGACACTCGCATTGGCTGAAAGTCCATCAACAGGGTCGCTAAAGCCGAAATCACTGGCGGAGAAGGTATAGGTCGCCTCTTCGTTCAGTGTAACGATATGATTTTGTCCTAAGGGTTCATCATTGACTGGCGTGATGCTGATTGACAGGTTGCCTGTAGAGCTGAGGTTGTCAATGTCAGTGACGGTATAGGTCACAGTGGGGACGGGCCCGGCATAATCAGTACTCTTTGGTGTAAAAGAATAACTGCCATCACTGAAGATTGTCACTGAACCGCCACTTGTAGTTGCGGTGGCTGAGCTGCCCGCACTAATGGTATAAACAGTCGCATCGCCTGCCACAGTAAATTGAGATACGCGTAGAGGGTCGCCATTGCCATCGGTGTCATTAGCCAACAGATTGCGAGTGACTGTATCGCGTACCAGCGTAGAGCCTTCTAATAGTGTCGCCGAATCATTAACGCCAACAGGTGGCAACGGTGCTTTCCAGCCGAAAATATCTTTCCAGGTATCGCCAGGTGTATAAGGCCCACCACCAATGTCACCGTTGATAGCATTCAAGCTATTAGATGCTGATAATGCCGCTGCATATATTTTAGTTTGCTGTGTGGGCCAAGTGGGAATCTCTTTATACAGTTTCGTTGAGTCGGTCTCTGCTGCATTTTTATTAGCAATAAAGGTTCTAAAAGCTGCAAGCTGAGTTAAGGAAAAACTAAATTCATAGTAATTCTCTTTGTTTCCATCAGCATCTACATCACTAATAATTGATCCATCTGCTCCGCTGATAGAGCTATAAACTTTGACATTTGAAGGTCTAATAGTGTTAGTCTCGTTTCTCAGGTCAAAATAAGTACCTGTGTTTTCACTAGGTATCACTGTGTTATTGGGACGGGTATTTGCATCTACTGTCAGGGTATTTTTAAATATAGGAATAAAGGTAAACGACAGATTATTAACAATAGAATACCCACCTGTGACATTAGCCACATTCAATTGCACAGTCAGGTCAGGACTACCATCACCATCAATATCAATAAATACCCCCATCAAAGCTTTAAAATCACCCGATTGCGGTTCGGCCAATACTTTGAACGCAATATTACCCAATCCATCGGCTTGAATCTGTATATAAGGGTGGCTACTGTCACCTGCAAAATCAGAGGCAGCTGCAGTCCAACTACCATCACTGGCTGCTTTATTGGGGTCACCAGTACGGGATAGATTTGTCCATTTTGTCGATGTTGGAGCAAACTCTATTGATGACGCTTTTTCAATGGCAATCTGTTGCCCATCAACCAAAACGCTACCGGTATCATTTTCCTGTTGCAGTAGCTGTAAATCCTGCTCAGAAAAAGTGTTATTTTGCGCCAACGCTGAGAAAATCGCTCCTTCATCACCGCCACTATCAAGATCACCGTTCAAATGCTGGTCAAAATCGTGGCCTATTTCTTCCAACAGCACATTTTTAACACTATCCACCGAAGCATTGGCCAACCAATCCGCATTCAGATAAATGGTTGCTTCTCCGCTGGTGCCGATAGCGCTATAGGCACCTAAAGTTCCTTGCATATCTGTATTATTGAGTACCTCTACCCGAATGGAATAGCTACCATCCAGTATTGATTTCTGTAGTGCTAAAGCATTATCTGTCCAATTACCAGTCCCGGCGGTCGCACTAAAAGGCATGGCAAGTTGCGATAAAGCATCATCTTTTTGAAACCACTGCGTTAAGGTATCTTGTACGGCTTTTTCCGCACTATCAAGCACATCTTTGTAATTAGAAGTTGAACTACCCAGTTCAAACAACGAAGTGCCAGTACTAGCATCTGAACTAGTTGTAGCCGTTTTACTCAGATCTGTTAATTCACTGACAAAACCAATCTTTGTTTCACCATCCGTAACATTGCAGCCATAGATCAGAATATCGCCGTTGTCAGTCAGCGACTTGCCAATCTCGGTTAACTGGGTTTGATATTGCTGAACATTATCATTATTTAAAATGGTAGTTCCTAAGGCAAAAGTTCCGTCTTTACCATGCGAAAGAATATGAATCTCTGCAATATCTGTACGCCCTTTTAGCGCATCCGTTATTTGCTGAATTCCGTCCTTGGTTGGATCAAGATAAAGCTTTTCCGCATCAGGATTAACGCCTTCCAGCAAAGCCTGGTAATTGGCGATTGACGTATCAACAACCACTAACTCATGAGTTTGTACCTGATTGAGAGTCGCTCCCTGCACATCAGTCAATGTCCACTGCGCCGTTGCATCAACCAGCCCAGAACCCAGCTCTGGTGCTGCTATAGAAGTTGTCCCGGCATCAACATTTGATGTATCACTCTTAGTCGAATCAACAGAGCTGTCCTGTGTTTGCTGAGAATCAGCGGTTTGATCGGCAACTTTCGTATCCGCCTCAACTGCACTGGCAACAGCAGCGGCATCTAATAAAATTCGGGGTTCTAATGAAAGTAATTTTAATTTTTTCATGATTTTTGCCAATCAAAAAGGGTAATATAAATCCCAGACTACACATCAAAGTCTGCAAAAGTTTCAATTTATTAGGTATTTCTATCCAGTATAATGGCGAACTTACACTGGAGATTCTGTGATTTTATTCTCAAAAATGAACTATCAAAATCCTCTGATTCCACATTGAGTTTTTTGTTTTAACCATAAACCTTAAAAACCACTTTCCCGTCTTAGTACTGCATAAACCTGATTTTTGAGCCGCATAAAAAAGCTTTCGGGAGCCCCCTCTAAAACCGCAGTTCCTCGCATCACTCTTTCCAGCTTTTCAGGTTTATTCAATAGTTTAAGCTTCAACTGATAGGTACTGATCACGGGAATCAATTCATCCTGATTATTTTTGCGCACCGCAACATCCCCGCCAAAAAGGGAGGCCGAATAAAGCGCATCCAATGATTTAATAGCTATAGAATCTATTTCCATAACTTCAACTTCAAGTGGTGGAAAATGACCTTTTTCAGGATAAAACCTTCCTTTAACCCCAGGCTTAAGTCTTGACAAATAAGCCTCTTCGATATAAGCAACCACAGTCAAATCATTCTCCTTTAACACAGCCAACACTTGAGAGCCTTCTGCCAGCCAATCGCCGACTTTAATATCCTGGGAAAAATCTGCAACAATGCCTGTTTCAGGTGCGGTAATAGTCAGTTTTTCCTCTTTTTTCCATAACCCACGCAAACGTTGATTTTGGGTAAATAACGCGCTAGCAACAATCAACGCTTCACTACGCATTTTTTCATCAAAACCTAATGAGGCACGTTGCCAGCTTAGTTCATCATACCGACTTTGAACCTGCTGCTTTTCATAGCTCAGTTCTGGGTTAGCCATTGTTATTAAGACCTGCCCCTTACTGACTTTGTCATTATTGGCAACGGCAATTTTAGTTATCTGCCCAGACACTTGTGTATATAACGGTGTATAGCGGGCTTTAATAAAAGCCGGAGCATTAATAGCACTGCGCCATGGAATAAATCCCAAGCCTAAAATAACCAGCAATATCAGGCTGCTACGGATGGTAGTTTTATTCCAGCTCATTTCTGGCCAAAGCTTGTACCACTCTTTAAATTCGTTATAAAACGGACGCAAAATAAAATAAACCACTTCCACAGCAAACAAAATCAGGCCGAGAACTTTGAAGAAAAAGTAATAAACCACAGCCGCAATGCCGATGTATAAAAAAAACCGATAAATCCATACCGAATAGGCAAAAATTAGCATGGTTTTTTGTGGCGGTTCTGGAGGCGGATGATTCAGGGCAAACAGTTTTTCCCGCATTAACCAGCGGGCCAAGGCTCCTGAACGGGCATCGAGATTGGGAATTCTCAACCAGTCTGAAAGCAGATAATAACCATCAAAACGCATTAATGGATTACAGTTGACCAGAATGCTCATCACCCAGGTGGTGGTGGCCAGCAAAAAAAACACCGACCGCATAATGCCCTCAGGAGCCAGACTCCAGCAAAACAAACTTACAATGGCAATGCTTAATTCCACAGCAATTCCGGCAGCACCAATTTTTAAGCGTTTGCTGCGTGAATTTAATTTCCACGCATCACTGGTATCGGTGTACAAAACCGGCCAGCCGACTAAAAACGCCACCCCGATAATCGGCACTTTGCAGCCCATTTTTTTGGCGGTGTAGCCATGCCCTAATTCGTGGAATATTTTTACAAACGCCAACGCTAACAGATAAGCACCGAAACCTTCAGGATTGAAAAAATGCAGGAAAGTTTTGATAAAACTATCCATTTGCCGGAGAGTTAAAAACAATCCCAAAAAGAACAAGAGACTCAACCCAACCAAGCTTGATCTCGTTCCCAACCAGTCTACATATTTTAAAGTACGGGTCAAAAAACGGTCGGGCTTTAATAACGGAATCCGAAAAAACAAATAGCTTTTAATCAGTTGACTTAAGAAACTTTGATTTCCTATCATCGCTTGCTGTTGCCGGTACCACAACTTCTGCATTTCATCAGCTGTGGTCAGGTTATTACGTCTTAAAAACTCAAATAACTCGGAAACTTCTGCCGCTGTCACCTGATGCCCCAGTTTGAGACTCGATAGTTGAGCAATTTTTTCTTCATCATTGCCCTGGTTAAAAAATAGCAGCAAATCAACTTCCAATTGCCCCAACCGAAAATGTCGGTTGGTTAATGGGTCATGCAAAGTCCAGGCTGCTGAGCCATCTGCATCAGGTTCGGCAGGAAATAATCTCAACTCCTGTCGTAATTGCGGCGGCGGCTTTTGCGGGGACAGCTTAGGGTCTACAGTCCCAGCCATTGTCGTGCTGCTGCAACAGGTCGTCTGAACAAATAGTAATACAACGGAACTTTTTTGCCATAAAGTTTGGCAGTGCCACGTAAACCAATGCGCAGAGTTTCCTTATTATTTAAAAAATCGGCGCGGGTTCGATACGCAAATACCCCTTCAGGTGACATTTCTGCCTGAAAATTGACATAGCGCAGCACGGCTGGATAGGGTGTTTCTGGTGCAACGTTTAAAAACAATTCAACTTTTGCTTGGCTCTCCAAGGAAATACTGTCTCCTACCGCTAACCAGATTTCTAGTTCAGCCTGTTTGGGCTGTGCAATCGTTAGCAGTCTTTCACCCAATTTCACCGGCTTGCCTTCCAGTTCATAGGCATCATGAATAATGGCAATTCCCGCTCGCTCGGCATGAATATTTATCCGTTTCAATAATGACTGAACATAAGCAACCTCTGCTGCCCGTTGCTGGATTCTGGCAGCCAACATAGGGATTTCGGTCGAAGCCTTGCTATCCAGTACTGAAACCTGTTCGCTGCGACGATATTCTGCCTTGGCAATTTCCAGTTCCTGTTCTGCCACATCCAGCCGCGACTTTAACGCAGTATCATCCAGAGTTAATAGCAAGGCATTTTTTGCTACAGCCTTATTCGGCTGGGCAAACACTTTATTGATGACGCCTTCTAATGGCGCTCTGACAACAATCGGATTTTTGGGGACAACTTCGGCAGGCGCCAGGACAGAAATCGAAACCGGAATAAACAAAATGACCAGAAAAACAACTGCGATAGTTACCCACACCGCAGTTTTCACTCGTTTTAACGCAGCAAACATCGAATGTTTTTTATACGACAACAGTTCAACAGCATGAGCAGCCGCACTGCCCCAGAAATCTAATATGCGCTGTTCTTCTATTCGCCAGGGAAAAGTGCGGGCTAACAGCAATCCCCCCAAACATTCGCCATCCCCTGAGATGAAAGGCAGCCATAACACTTCGGGAGGCAAAAAATCATCCCAGTCGGCAACCAGATCATCTGGAAAATCAGCAGGTTTAATCACCATAGCTTCAGCCCCTCCCTGTTTTGCAATGACCTTGTACAAGGCCAGCAACCAGATATAAAAAGGAGCTTCTTTGACAGGCGAAGGCACTCCTGAAAGAGCTTCTATTTTCTTATGCCCTCGAAATTGACGATAAAAAATACCAATCTGATACGCAGCTATTTTTTGGGTATCATTAACCAGAAAATAACCTAGTTCGAGCAAAGTAACCTTATTGCGCAGTTGCTGTTGCAATAACAGAAGATCAGCGATTGCCAGATTTGCTTTTTGTTGATTCTCCATTGCGGATTATTTTTTATCTGATGGAGCGACAGCGTTAAGATTAGCGAAAACAACTTCACCGCTCATGCCGGGAAGCAATGTTGCAGGCGGATTAATTAAAGTTCCTATCACGCGAATGGTCTGACTTACAGGATCGATTGTCCCGACATTACGATCAATTTTAGCTTGCACCGGCATATCAATCTCATCCAGTTTTAAGCTAAATTGCGATCCAACCACTAATTTTTTTAACCATTTTGATGGAATAACCATTTCCACTTCCAGATGACTGGTATCGACCAATTGCAGTAAAGGATCCCCCTCTTTCACATATTGGTAAGCCTGAGCCGCTTTTTCAGACACGACAGCCGCAAACGGGGATGTAACCACACATTTTGATAATACCGCCTCAATCCGATTTAATTCCGCCTTTTGCACCGCAACATCGGCCTTGCTTAAGGTTAGCTCCAAATCACTGACATTTTTATACTGCGCTAATTGGGTATTAACCTGTAACTTGCTTTGTGCCGCCCCCAGTTTGGCCAATGCCACTTCTTTTTCAGCTTTTTCGATTTGGCAGTCGAATGCCGCAATAGTTTGACCTTTGCTCAAACGCTGCCCAATGGTGACAGGAAAATTAATCAGTTTTCCCGGTAAATTGGCGGCCAAAATTGTAAACTGCCTGGCTTTGAGCTGACCCCGAATCGCACTTTCAGCCAGGGCAAGCGCATATAAATTGATTTAAAAATCAGCGATACTACGCACTTTTGGATATAGTATCGTGGCAGCAAGTTTAAAAGAATGCTTTTCATCCATTGAAGATCCGCGAGTAGAGCGGAACAAAAAACATCAATTGC
>CAIQWF010000112.1 GCA_903875455.1 uncultured Pseudomonadota bacterium | reverse complement strand
GGCATTGCGGCCCGTTAAAATCAGGTGCTGCCATGCCGGTTTTTCGTTTCTGATAAAGTCGGCGATTTCCTTGCCGCTAATCCAGCCATAACCGCTGCAATAATTGATTTCATCCAGCAACACCAAATCAAAGTCGCCGGAACGGATTTTTTCTTTGCTGAATTCCCAAATTTCCCGACTGGTTTTAATGTCCTGCTGCGGATTTTGGGTGTCCCAGGTAAAGCCGTCGCCCAGTGCGTGCCATTCGATGTTTTCAAAACGTTGGGCGGCCTTTTGTTCGCCGGTTTGCCACTGGCCTTTAATATATTGAATGACGCAGACTTTCATCCCCCAGCCGGCGGCTCGAAATACCATTCCTAAAGCGCTGGAAGATTTACCTTTGCCTTCGCCGGTGTTGACCAGCACAATTCCCTGGCGTTTTTCGCGTTTTTTCATAACAACCACTTCACCATTTCTTCAGGGGCACTGGAAAAATACCAGTGAATATAGGATGCACGAACTTTTTTAAACTTCACCCCTTTATCTCCTGCCTGCACATGAAAGCATGGCTCCAAATCCTGCACATTTTCGCGGCGCGAATAGTGAAACTCGTGGCCTTTCATGCCATTTTCCTCATCCCGGTAGCCTAGTGACATCAATCTTTTTTCCATCACCGAAGTGTAAGGCAGAACTCCCGCCATCGGCCAGGATTTGCCATCCAGGTCTACCAGTTCTTTACCCAGTAGCATCGCACCGCCACATTCGGCCAAAACCGGTTTATCGGCGTTAATAAACTCATGGAACGACGGCCAGCTTTTGGAACGTGACAAGGCTTGACCGTAAAGTTCTGGATAACCGCCCGGCAACCACAGGGCATCAGCATTTTGCGGAATCGGCTCATTGCCAAGCGGTGAAAAGAACAGCACGTCCGCACCTTCTTCTTTCAGCCAGTTGATATTGGCAGGATAAATAAAACAGCAGGCAGGGTCTTTGGCGACTGCAATAACTTTACCTTTTAATAGCTTTGGATGTTCAATTTCCACCTGTTTTTTATTTGCAACTTCAGCAAGAGCCTCACTTAAAATATGATCGTCCAAATGAAAAAATGGCAGAAAATCAGGAACATCGCCTTCTTCAGGTCTTTTTAAGCCTAAATGCCGCTCCGGTAATTCAGGTGAGTTTTTTTCCAGCCAGGCAAATAACGGCGGCAGTTTATGGGCGGCCAATAAATCCCGGACAATATTGGCATGGTGTTCGCTGCCGACCCGATTGGCGATAATCCCGGAAATGTGGGTGCCGTGTTTTTTCGCATAGTCACAAAAACCCGATACCAGCGGGATGACAGAACCGGCCATACCGCGAATATCAACAATCAAGATCACCGGTACGTCCAGAACTCTTGCCAAATCAACGCTGGATCCGGGCTCTCCGACACCTGAGCGACCGTCAAACATCCCCATCACCCCTTCAATTAACGCAATCGGCACATCCTGAGACTGTTTCCTTAATTGTAACTGACAGGCTTCCGCCCCCATCATCTGCGTGTCCAGATTATAAGAAGGTTTACCGGTCACCGCCTGATGCCAAAGCGGGTCAAGATAATCAGGGCCGGCCTTAAACGCGGTAACATCCAGATTTTTACTCTTTAAATATTGCAGTAAAGCCAACATCACTGTCGTTTTGCCACAGCCGGAGTGCGTTCCTACCATAAGTGCTGTTTTTAGCATTTTATTTTCCTCTGTTTTTTCAGCTATATACTATCAATGCTATGCTTTTTCCTGAGTCAGAGCAGTTGTTTCTGCCTGCGGCTGTGTTCAAGTCGGCATATTATATTACTGGAAAAGTCTAAAACACATTGTAGTTGATTAAACGCTATTTTTGTAATCTCTGACACAGAGACAAACTGATACAATAATGGTTTTTCTCTCACCAGTTTTAAAGAAATGGACGTTATTTTACGCATCGCTCAAGAATTAGCCGTTAATCCTGCCCAAATTACTGCCGCTGTTAAATTGTTAGACGAAGGCGCGACCGTGCCTTTTATTGCCCGTTACCGCAAGGAAGTCACCGGTGGACTGGATGACACCCAGCTGAGAAATCTGGAAGATCGTTTGGGCTATTTGCGCGAATTGAATGCCAGACGGGAAACGATTCTGGCAAGCATTCAGGAGCAGGGAAAACTTACTCCTGATCTGGAACTGGCGATTAATGACGCTGACACCAAAACCTTGCTGGAAGATTTATATTTGCCGTTCAAACCGAAACGCCATACCAAAGCGCAAAAAGCCAAAGAAGCCGGTTTGGAACCGTTAGCGGATGCGTTGTTGGAAAATCACGCGCTGATTCCTGAACAAGTCGCGCTGAAATTTCTTAATCCTGAACATGGCATTACCGATAGCTTGTTGGCGTTGGAGGGCGCACGGCAAATCATCATGGAGCGCATCAGCGAAGATGCCAATTTGTTGGCTGAATTGCGGGAGCGGATTTGGCAACAAGGCATTTTGCGTGCAGAAGTTATGAAAGGAAAAGAAGCCGAGGCTGAAAAATTCAAGGATTACTTTGATTACGCCGAAGCGATTAACAAAATTCCTTCACATCGAGCGTTGGCGATATTTCGCGGTCGCAATGAAGATATGTTAAATATCACATTATCGCCTGGCACAGATGAAAAAGAATCGCATCAGTTATATACACAGTTTGTAATGAAGCATTTGAAGATTAGCGGCACCGATAAACCGGCGGATGCGTGGCTGGCAGAAACCGCACGGTTTGCCTGGAAAGTGAAACTCTTCACCCGCATTGATTTGGATTTAAAACAACGCTTGCGGGAAGCGGCTGAACTGGAAGCGATTCGGGTGTTTGCCAATAATCTGCGGGATTTGTTATTGGCCGCGCCTGCCGGAGCCAAAGCTACGATTGGTTTAGACCCCGGCATTCGTACCGGCGTAAAAGTCGCAGCGGTGGACGCTACCGGCAAATTATTGGCAACCGATACCATTTACCCGCATCCGCCCCGCAAGGATTGGGATAGTTCTATCTCAACTTTAGCCAAATTGATTGCCAAACATCAAATCGGTTTGGTCAGTATCGGCAACGGCACGGGCTCCCGCGAAACCGACCAATTAGTTTCTGACCTGATGAAACGCCATCCTGAATTGAAATTCAGCAAAATTATGGTGTCAGAAGCCGGAGCCTCAGTTTATTCTGCTTCAGAACTGGCGGCAAAAGAATTTCCTGATTTAGATGTTTCGCTGCGCGGTGCGGTTTCTATCGCCCGCCGTTTGCAAGACCCGCTGGCAGAGCTGGTGAAAATTGAAGCCAAAGCCATTGGTGTCGGGCAATATCAGCATGACGTGAATCAGGTGCAATTGGCGAAAAGTCTGGATGCGGTAGTCGAGGATTGCGTGAACGCGGTCGGCGTGGATGTAAACACAGCATCAGTCGCGCTGCTGAAACAGGTGTCCGGTTTAAACAATACCATTAGTGAAAATATTGTCGCCTTTCGCAATGAAAACGGCGCGTTTACCAATCGCAAACAACTGAAAAAAGTGCCGCGTTTGGGCGATAAAGCTTACGAACAGGCGGCGGGTTTTTTGCGGATTATGAACGGCGACAATCCGCTGGATGCTTCTGCTGTGCATCCTGAAGCCTATCCGGTAGTGAATGCGATTATTGAAAAAAGCGGCAAGTCCATTCGCGACATTATCGGTCAAAGCGCATTTTTACGAAAACTGAATCCCAAAGATTTTACCAATGCGTTTTTTGGTGTGCCGACTGTCAGCGATATTTTGCTGGAGCTGGAAAAGCCTGGCCGTGATCCCCGTCCTGAGTTTAAAAGTGCGCAGTTTAAGGAAGGGGTGGAAAGTATCAGCGACTTGCAGGTTGGAATGGAATTGGAAGGTGTGGTCACCAATGTGGCGAATTTCGGCGCGTTTGTGGATATTGGCGTACATCAGGATGGTTTGGTGCATATTTCCCAACTGACCGATGTGTATGTGAAAGACCCGCGTGATGTGGTGAAGGCCGGGCAAATGGTGAAAGTGAAAGTGGTGGAAGTGGATGTAGCGCGGAAGCGGATTGCCTTAACGATGAAAAAAGACGGCGATAGCCAAAATTCAAAGCCTGCACCTAAATCTGCCGCATCTAAACCGGCGGTGATGAAAAATAATCCCTTTGCGATTTTGCGAAATAACTAAAAATGAGTCGGATTGGGTCAAAAACAAGGGAAACGTAATTCGCTCTTCTACAGGCTGCATTAATGATTTGAATCCACGAAACGGCTTAACCACCTTGTTCTCAACAATTTTTTAGGCGAAAACAATGAGCAAACCAATCTCCACTACAGAACGGCGGAAAAGTTTTGAACGCCTGGTGCATGAAGCTGAAATCCTGATTGCCAGCCACCCAAAAGTTTACCGCTGCAAAGTTGCCGGTCTTGCGCTGTTAGGTTATCTGGTGCTGTTTGGTTTAGTGATTTTGCTGGTGGGATTATTGGCAGGCTGCATCGGCCTGATCATCATCAGCCATTCCGCGATTCTTTTTCTACTCAAATCCAAACTGATTATTGCTTTGCCGATTCTGATTTGGGTGATTTTAAAATCGTTATGGGTGAGTTTGCCGGCTCCTGTCGGTTATGAGTTAAAACAGAAAGAATTTCCGGCGCTGTTTGCCGACATTGAGCAGTTGTGCGCTCAACTGCACACCGCAAAAATCCATCAAGTGATTTTAACCGATGAATTTAATGCTGCCATCACCCAAATTCCGCGCCTGGGCGTGTTTGGCTGGCATAAAAACGTTTTAGTTTTGGGGTTACCGCTGTTATTAGCCTTATCGCCGGAACAGGCTCGCGCGGCCTTGGCCCATGAACTGGGACATTTATCCGGCAATCATTCGCGCTTTAATGCCTGGATTTATCGGGTCAGAAAAACCTGGTATCAGGTGGCTTCGGCTTTTGAGCAATCGGGGGCGTCATTTTTGGGCAAATTTTTTAACTGGTACGCGCCTTATTTCAACGCTTACAGTTTTGCTCTGGCCCGTGCCAACGAATACGAGGCGGATGCGATTTCCGCGAAACTCACCAGTGCAGAGGCGTTGGCACAATGTCTGGTAGCGGTATCAACCTATGGCAACCTGCTGGTCAAGCATTATTGGGAGCCGTTTATTGACCCCGGCAATCACCAGGATATTACCTTGCAGTCACCTTACGGCGGATTGGCGCAATTTTTTTACCATCCGTCAGTCAGTGACGATGCGATGCGTGACAGCATTAACCGTACTTATGCGCTTACCACCAATCACGATGACACACACCCTGCCACCAAAGACCGGCTTGCAGCGTTGCAGGTGTCAGCAAATATTCCCGCTCTACTGGGGCAAAATGCCGCCCAGGTCTGGTTTGGTCAGGCTTACCAAAAAGTGCTGGATGATTTTGACCAGGAATGGATGAGTCGCAATGCCTTGGATTTGAAGGAACAGGCAATATACCGGCAAAAGCTGATTCAGGAACTGGCAGAATTGCAGGCGAAAGCAGCCAGCGAATTAAGCCGGGAGCAGCAGCTGAGGATTGCCGATTTAGTCACTTATGTGCGCGGTAAATCGGCGGGGCTGGAATTATATAAAGCCTATCTTGAACAATACCCTGATGATCTGGAGGTTCAGTGTTACACCGGGCAATTGAAATTACAAAACCGTGATGCCTCAGGGATTGAACACTTACTTTTGGCGATGCAAAAATTCTCGCTGATTTTAGCTGCCTGTGAGGCCGCTTATCATTATTATGAAGAATTGGGCAATAAAGCCGAAGCCTTGCGCTGGCAGGAACGCGGCGAAGCGCAAATTGACCTGGAAAGCAAAGCCTACGCCGAACGCAGTGTGGTGTTGAGCAAAGATACATTGCTTCCTTCTGATCTGTCGGCAGCAGAACAGGAGGATTTATGTCGGCAACTTAGGCAAATCAAAGGGATTAAACATGTCTGGATCTGCAAGAAACAGCTTGAAATTGCGCCGGAAGAGGCGCCGGTTAATGTGTTGGCCTATCAAGGCGGCTGGTGGTTTCCAAATGAAGCAAAACTGACTAAAAAAATAATCGACTCGGTAAACTTTGAAATCACCACTTTTTTAGTGATGAAAGCTGGCTCGTCGAAAGCGGTTGCCAAACAGGTAATAAAAGCCGGTACACAGCTGTTTTAAAAGTGAGATTTATTTTTTTTTAACTCGTTAATCACATGCTGCACATATAATTGCGCCGCATTAATGCCGATGCCTTCTTTCGCACCTTTAAAACCGCCAAAGGCTGAGACTTCAAATACCACCGGGCCTTGTTCGGTTTCTGCCATATCAACAGTGGTAAAATCCATGTTAAACAAAGACTGGGCTTTGCTTGCCAAGGCAATGACTTCTGGGTCGGGTTGATAGGATTCGTAATGCCCGCCGCTATTAATGGTGGTATTCCAGACTCCTTCTTTTGAAACTCTGGCATAAGTGCCTAAATATTCGCCTGCCAAAAATACCAGCCCCAAATCGCGTCCGCCTAATGCCAGTTGTTTTTGGATGTACATCATCGGGTTTTCAAGCTGAAAAGTGCTGATTTCCTGCTTGATTCTGTGAAAGCCTTTTTTCTTGTTAATCAGCGACATGCCACGGGCTTTGGTGGAGTACAAAGGCTTAAACACGGCGCTGCCAAATTCTTCCACCGCAATCAGGGCTTCGGCAAAATCTTCGGTGATACGGGTGGGCGGCATCGGAATTCCGGCATTGGCAAGACTGACAGTGCAGCTGGCCCGATTCAACAAGCGCAAAATGCTGGTGGCACTGCTAAATACTTTTACCCCGGCATTTTCGGCAACCCTTAGCAGCTCTAATCTATCCATGCTGTTGCCACTGTAACGGGAACTGATTTTTTTCACCATCAATGCGTCAAACTGACATAAATCAAATTCTTTATAGCGCAAACTGCCGCTCGCCAAATCCAGCACCACCTGATTCATGTCAACAATCAGGCGAAAACCGGTGGCCTGTGCAACTTCATCGGCTAATGTTTCAGTAGACCATTTGCCGGGTACGCCAATGACTGCAATTTTAAAGTTAGGCAACAAAAATCTCCTTTATCGGGACTCGATAATCAACAGACTGCTCTGTGTTCATTATAGTCAAAACCTGTTCGATTAAATAACGCGCCCGCATGAACATCGCATCAGCCAAGGTTTTATCCAGAATGAAACGGGTGGAGGTGGCAAAAGAACGCGCCAGACCGAAAGCCAGGCGCAGCTCAAAACTAGTATCATCATTGGCTTTGGCAAATTCAGCGGCAAACTGGTAAAAGCTTAAAGTCAGTTCCAGCACCCGTTGCCTTAGTGATTGATCCAGCACTTGCAGACGATAATTGGACACCATAAACACCGATATATCCTGCACATAATCCATATAGCGGGAGCGGTGCAAATCAATAAAGTTGATTTTGTCGCTCAACGGCTCATAAATAATATTGTCGCTATTAAAATCACCGTGGATATAAACCGAAAAAGCCGGTTTCAACGATTCTTCGTAATGCTGCGCCCGTTTGACCAGCTCATCAAAAGCCAGCACATTGAAGTTTCCCAGCTGTTGCGATGATTGTTTAAAGTCTGGGTGAATTCGGTAAACCTCCGCCAAGCGCTGCTTGAGCTGAGCCATATAAGCCGCAGAAACGATGTTTTTTTCGCGGGTGGTTTCCCAGATGGATTTCAAAGTCAAACACAGCTGTTTCAAGGCGGCATTTTGCAGTTTTCGATTGCCTTTTAATAACAGGCTTTCAAAAGTCACCCCATCCAGATGTTCAATTAACAAGGCAGCTGATTCACCATAAGCGTTATAAGATAAAATTTTAGGGGCAATCCCGGGATAAATTTCATGCCATAACGCCACTCTTTTCCGTTCTTCCTGCAATTTGCGCTTTTTGCCATCCTTGAAAATTGCCACAATATTGTCTTTGGTTTTTTTGCCCTTACTAATCCCGGCAACCCTATTGCCTGAGCGGGTTTCAGCAATGTTTTGCACTTGCCATTGCGGTTTTTTAGTGTCCTGCAACTGTTCTACAAACTCGCTGAGGGAATAATAGCGGTCAATATTCACCACTTGTCCCAAATTACCGGAAATCAGGGCTTCGCTGATATTCAGCAGCGCATCGCCAATATGTTCAACACTACGCGCCAAAAACAGGGCAGAAATCAAATCTTCAATGCTATCCTTATTTTTCAGGGCGAGCGTGTATTTTTCAATCAACTGGTCGCAAGCGCGTTTAATTTCCTGTTCCACGCCGGCAATTTTTAAGGCCAACTGAGTGTCGTTGGCAACAACGGCCCGATCTATCAAACCGATTGCGAAAATTGTCTGCTCGAATAGTCTCTGATATTCATCCGCTTGCAGGCACTCTTTATTGCTAATCGCGCTACTATGTTTTAAACAGTCGCAGCACAATTCGGCAATTCGCTCCAAACTGCTGGCGACGGTGTTAATTGCTCTGAAAGCCAAAGCGTCAAGCTTGTTTTCCTTCTGGTCGATGATGCGATTGTGGCAATCATTATGAATGCGAAGGCTGAGGTTTAAGATATAACCGCAGCGCTCTGAGGCAGCGGCAGCCATGATGGCGGATGGATCAACAAGGTAATTTTTTAAGCAGCTGAGTTGTGAGCTGACCTCGGCAACCAAAAATAATAGATTGTGCCGAATGCTTTGCGGGATTGGGCTTTTCAAACAGAACTGCTCAAAGAAAAAAGGGCGGGCTAATTTGGTGTATTTGCAGAGACGCGATTAATCACGCCTCTGCGTCGGCTTGAATAACGATGACAAACTTAAAACGAATTGCGATTTTGCAGAATTGTTAGAAACTAGAGCTTTGCTGCCACTTTTTTCTTGGCTGCCAGTTTCGCACCTTCAGTGCCGGGATGATTTTGAATCACATAATCAAAATATTCTTTGGCTTTCGCTTTGTTTTTCATCCCTAATAACGTATCGCCCAGTTTAAACAAGGCATCAGGAACTTTTTCGCTGTCTGGATAAGTACGGGCCACACTGTCAAAAGCTTTAATAGCGGCGTTTTTATCTCCTTTATTTAATAATGCAACCGCAATCCAGTATTGGGCGTTATCGGCATATTTACTGGTTGGATGAGCGGTGATAAAGTCTTTGAATTCGTCAATAGCCTGAGCATAATCACCTTTTTTCAGTAACTCCGAACCACGTTGGTACTGGTTTTTCTCAAGGTCTGCTGCTGCCGTGGTTGGGTTTTTAGCAGTCGTTTTGGAGTCTGCTTTCGGGGCGGGGACTGACTCAAGCGAGGGTGGAGCTTTAACTTCAGCATCTGCAGTTTTACTGGTTCCGGTGACTCTTTTTTGCAAGTCGCTATTGGAACGTTTTAAGTTAGTAATGGCTTCGTCCTGCACCTGAACTCTATTTTTTAGCTCTGATATCTCATTTTGCAGTTTTTCCAGGTTCGGATTGTCATCGTAACTCTTTGGTGCGGGCAAGGCAGGAACTGAATCATTATACGAGCTGTCATCCAAAACAGGCGGCTGTCTGGGGGCAGCGTATAGGTTGCTGGCAACAGCACAAGCGGTCAGGATAAAAAAGTAAGGTATTTTCATGGGATCTTCTCTGCGTTAATTTTTTTAAAGGAATGTATCCTTTAATAATAGTTTACCAACGGGATTGTAGTGAATTATTTTTAGCTTAAAGCCTGTAAATATTGGGATGATAGCGGGAATTATTCTTTGCTTGCACAGCGGATACATTTTGCGGTGAATGGCAGAATTTTCAATCGTTCTGGATTTATAGGCTCGCCACAGACGATACAATTGCTATACTCGCCCTCATCAATTCGTTTAATAGCCTGTCTGATTTGCACTATTTCAGCACGGGTAAAATTGCCCAGAAAATCCACCACTTCGCTGTTTTCAAGCTCGGTTGCCTGTTCTGCAAAATCACGGGATAACGGCTCATTGGCATGGGTGATGTTATCGGTGATTTTATGAAAACGTTGCTCCTGTTCAGCCAATAATGCTACTAAATGATCCCGTACTTCTGAATAGTCTGCCATTTTTTTGTTTGTATGTGGTTGTTAGCAAAAGCTTATTATAGCAAAATTCAGTTAAGGCTGCTGTTGCTGAAGCAAGCTGGGCAACTCGGTTATAATTCCTATCATAAAAAACTATTCTAACCTTGGAGCCCAAATGAAATCCCAGGGCAAGCGCATATAAATTGATTTAAAAATCAGCGATACTACGCACTTTTGGATATAGTATCGTGGCAGCAAGTTTAAAAGAATGCTTTTCATCCATTGAAGATCCGCGAGTAGAGCGGAACAAAAAACATCAATTGC
>CAIQWF010000111.1 GCA_903875455.1 uncultured Pseudomonadota bacterium | reverse complement strand
TTTAACATAGTTGATAGCTCGTTGAAGTGGGACATAATCTTTCGTTTCGCAAAAATATAATATTTTGTCACATTTTCAACGAGTTATTTTTTGTCATGTACAGAGAAAAAAACATAAACTCTATTCACTAAAAAAAGCATATTGATTACGTCCCCGCGACTTTGCCATATACATCGCTTTATCGGCATGATTCAACAACGCTTCATAATCCAGACCATCATCGGGATAAAGGGCAATTCCAATGCTTGGCGTTACTGTTAATGATTTTTGGCTATCTCTTAATGTTTGATTAAGATGATTAATAATTTTTTCTGCAACGGCAATAATGTGTATTTTTTCCTTAATATCGGGCAATAAAACAATAAATTCATCCCCGCCCAGTCTCACCACGATATCCTCTTCCCGAACGCAATGTTTTAATCTTTTTGCCGTTATTTTTAATACTTCATCGCCTTTGTCGTGACCAAAATAATCATTAATCGCCTTAAAGCCATCCAGATCAATAAATAAAATTGCGAACTGCTGATTTTCCTGCCCGGAAAGCAGAAAAACTTTATCAAACTGATTTTTGAATTCCACCCGGTTGATTAATCCGGTTAAGCTGTCGTAATGCGCCAGATAGCTGATTTTCTCATGAGCTTTTTTCTGTTCGGTAATGTCAAAAGAAATGCCGATATAATTAACTATTTCATTTGCAGTATTTTTAATCGTTGTAATGGTCAATGATTCAAGATATAAGGTTTTATTTTTGCGGAAATTCCATATTTCCCCCTTCCAGAATCCCTGTTGATTAATTTCTTGCCACATCGCTTGATAAAATACTTGATTATGTTTGCCTGATTTCAAAATCTTTGGGTTTTTTCCCATTACTTCATCGGCAGAATAGCCGGTAATAATGCTAAAAGCATGATTGACCAGCACGATTTTATTTTCTTCATTGGTGACCATCACTGCCTCACCGATATTTTCAAATACCCGTGCGGCCAATTGGGCTTTATATTCCATATTACGTTGAAAGGTAACATCCTGTAAGGTGCCGATAATACGGATTATTTCGCCCTTTTCATTAGTCAAAGCTTCCATACATTGGCTAATCATTTTTTGTTCGCCTTTTACTGTGCGAATCCGATATTCCACCAGATAATTTCCGGGCTGCTTTAAAGCCTGATTTAGCACGGATTTTAATTTAGCCTGATCGTTGGCGACGGCATAATTCAAAAAACTTTCGTAATTCAATAAGCTGTCATACTTCAGGGCGATATTTTCCACGCCAATATCAAAAATGGCATATACCTCTTCAGCGCAAAATAATTGCTGCTCTGCCGGATTCCATTCCCAATCGCCGAGCTGCGCAATCCGCTGGGCGTGCTTAAGACGATTGACAGTATTATTTAATTGCTCAATATTCCCGGCCAGGCGATTACGCATAATCTGCAAGGCTTCTAGTAAATGACCGATTTCATCCTGATAAATAATCTTAATTGGATAGTCATATTGTTCGTTACTGATTTTTTCAAAACAAATCATTGCCTGTTGCAATGGTTTGTTTATCCGGTTTCTGATATGAAAAATGAATCCTGAAACTGCAAGAAACAAAATAACAAAACTGCTTAAAATGATATAGCGTTTAATTAGTAACTCCTGAATCCGCCTATCCAGTTCACTATTCAATTTTTCAACTACCGGTTGATATAAATCCATAATGTGATTAATGGTATCAGTGGCTTGCTCATAAAAGACATTATCGGCCAATGAAATTTCATCACTATTAATAATTTCCTGTTCTGTAAGCAATAAAAATTTTTCCGTTACCTGCTCACTGTGAATTAATTTTTTTTCAATTTGTTGCTGAAAAGATGGTAAATTAATAAAAACCCTTCTCAGTTCAAAGTTCATAGACTGCATTGCCAGCCTGACACTATTGACAAGCTTCGTCATTTCAATTTTTTCATTGTCAGTTGCTTGATGTCGTGCTGCCAAGCCGCTGCCATAACCGCGCACTTGTCCTAAATGCTCCATTAAATAAGGCATGGTTGTTACCATGTTATTCATTAAATAATAAGTTGATAACTGATTATCCAAGCTTAAATTTGAGCTGTCTGAAATATCCCTTTGTAATACCATCACATTGAAAATTAAACTTTTGTGTTTTTTAAAACTGTCTTTGCTGGTTAATTTGATATAACTGTCATTAAGTATTTTCCATTCTAATTGGATATGCTGTAATTTTTCCTCTGGTATTGTTAAATAATTACTGTGCTTTTCACACTGTTTAACCAGATCATTCAATTCGTTGTCTATTTTCGCTTCTAATTCTTTTAGCGTTGGCAACACTTGCCGATTGCCATTCAGAAAGCGGTTGGCTGTGCCGCGATGTTGTGCCAGGAAAATATTAACGTTTTGCAGTCGCGGAATAATTTCTACACCTATTTTTTCCTGCTGTAATAGTTGGATTTCAATGTTTTCCGAGAAGATTATTAGCGTTAACGGAGCAGCCAAGGCCAGCATAATAAAAGCCATCATTAAAGAAAGCAGGGTTTTGATAGAGGTTTTTTTCATGATAAGTCTGTGCATTTTGGGAATGGCAATCTGTCAGGAAAAACAGCAAATATCCTGTTATCCTAGCATTCATAACTTTGTAAAAACAGCGCTACCTCAGGTTTTAGAGCGTTTTGTGACTTAGTTATTGTCCGCGAAACTGCTGCGTCATCAGGGCGTTAAAAGTAGCGGCGAAAGGTCCTCTGTGTGGGGATGAATTTGCAGTTTTAATGATTTTGCTTTCTTTGCGGTCAACAGGCAAATCAGGGAGGGGATGGGAGTGTGCAAGTTCAGTTGCGGCTTTTTTGTGGTTGGTAATCACCACCGGCATACCAACTGATGAAGAGTGAAACAAAAGGCGGGCAAATTTTGTCGGCACCCGGATGCAGCCGTGAGAAGCGGGGTATCCAGGTAAATTTCCGGCGTGGATGGCAATATTTTTTGCCGTCAGCCAGTGTGTGTATGGCATGGGCGCGTTGTGATATTTTTTCGAGCGGTGATAGCGGCTTTTTCCCTTCACAGTAAAAATCCCCGTCGGGGTACTGCGTGTGCCTTTGCCGGTGCTGACAGTAGAAACCGCAACCAAAGCGCCATTGCGATAAAGGTAAATTTTTTGCTCAGAAAGATTTACCTCTGCTTTCATTGAACCCGCCGAAACATTTGTGTCTTTCCAGATGAATTGCCCGGGCTTGAGTTTTGCAAGCGCGGTATCTTCTGCTTGAGATGCCTTGCTGCTCCAAAACGGCTTGGCAAATGCAGCAGGAGCAATACATAAAAAGGTTAAAAACCAAAACAGGAATATCCGAAACATGTTTTTGCAAGTTATTTACTGATGATAATTCCAATAACTAAGGTGAATTTTAACGTCACACTCACTTCACAGTTTGAATCTGAGTTTTAATTCTACCGCTATTTTGCGATTTCTGATTCAGTTATTCACCAGGGCAAGCGCATATAAATTGATTTAAAAATCAGCGATACTACGCACTTTTGGATATAGTATCGTGGCAGCAAGTTTAAAAGAATGCTTTTCATCCATTGAAGATCCGCGAGTAGAGCGGAACAAAAAACATCAATTGC
>CAIQWF010000110.1 GCA_903875455.1 uncultured Pseudomonadota bacterium | reverse complement strand
GTTTCTGATGAAGCATGGATAACTTGGTTAAAGATAAATTTTCAGGTCTTGCCTAAGGATATGGATAAAAATAACATCCCGACTTCTAAATTCACCGTTCGCCTTGAGCTTGTCGAAAGGCAATGTGGTTCGACAAGCTCACCACGAACGGATTCAGGGAAATTATTATTGACCGAATCCTAAGTGAAAGAGCGTTGTAAAAAACTCTGGCAGAAAGTTGAATTTATAACCTCATTTGATTAACGGCTGAATAACCTGCAAAAGCTCTTCGCGCTTAACTTCGCCCAGCTGCCGGTAAATAATTTGCCCTTGCGGATTAACAATTGCGGTAAAAGGTACCGATTCAATGGTATTCCCCCATGCTCTGGAAAGACTGGTGCCGCTATTACCGGCAATCAACAGCGGATAATTGACCTTCATCTTGGCATTAAAATCCAAAACCGCCTGTTTTTCATCCACCGCAATCCCGACAAACTGCACATTTTTATCGGCATATTGTTTTTGCAAAGCAATGAATTCAGGGATTTCTTCCAAGCACGGCGGACACCAGGTCGCCCAGAAATTGATGATTAAAATTTTTCCCTGCCACTGTTTGAGCGTTTGCGGCGTGTCGGTTAAATCGGGTAAGGTGGTATTGAGCAGCGAACCTGTGGCCAACACTTCCGTAGAAGGCGCGGTCAACGAATGGCGCAGATAGATTCCCGCCAAGGCCGTCAAAATTGCGACAAAAATAATCAGTAAGGCATTTTTCATGGCGTGGTAATCGTCCCTAGCGTGGATAAACCGGCTAAAAAGGTAGTGCTATCCTGATAGCCAATCACCCGATATTGCGATTGCTCCTGTTGGTTGTCCGGGTTAAAAAACAGCACTGCGGGCGGCCCGATTAAATTAAAGCGTTTCAGCAAGGCTTTATCTTCTTCAGTGTTATTGGTCATATCGACCTGCACGGTAATCAGGTTGGCCAACCGTTGCTGTACCTTGGGATCACTGAATGTGTAAGCTTCCATTTCTTTGCAGGAAATACACCAGTCGGCGTAAAAATCCAGCATCAGCCATTGTTTTTTCCGACTGGCTTCCTGCAACCGGCTATCCAGTTCCGCAACCGATTGAATTCTGTCAAAATGAAAACCCGCTTTTTTAACTTGCGCGACTGGCGTTTTGCACTCTTCATCGGTGGCGGCGCTACATTCGGAAATCACGGCCTGCAAAGGTTGCAGCGGATTAGTGTGTCCCAGCGCAAAGCCGATTAACAGGCAGCCGCCGTAAATCAGCATCATCAAGCCCAAGCCTTTCCACAACTTGCGCCAGCCACTGACAGGATGTGGCAACGGGTCTAAAGCATGGAGATAAATTGCCGGAATCATCAGCAACATTGCCCACAGCAGCATCATAATATGAGCCGATAAAATCCGGCTCAGCATCCACAACGCCACCGCCAGCATAATCACGCCGAACACCGGATTAATCACTTCCAGCCAATGGCCGGATTTTGGCAGGATTTTTCCCGCCGACGCGCCGATGATGAGTAACGGCACCCCCATGCCGAAACCCAGCATGAATAATGCCGCGCCCCCCAAGACCACATTACCGGTCTGGCCGATGAAAACCAATGCCCCTGCTAATGGCGCGGCGACACAAGGACCAACAATTAATGCCGATAACGCGCCCATAATAAATGCGCTTAAATAAGAGCCGTCACGATGTTTGTCGCTGGAATGATGCAGTTTGGCGCGTAAGCCTTTCGGGATTTCAATATGATAAAAGCCGAACATTGACAGGGACAAGGCGACAAAAATGGCACTGAACAGGCCGATAACCCAAGGCTGTTGAAAAGCGGCTTGCAGATTGCTGCCAAATAAAGCTGCCAGCACTCCGAACACGGTGTACGTCAAGGCGGTGGCAATCACATAAGACAGCGATAAGCCGAAAGCTTTGCCGGTGCTGATATTTTTGCCTTGGCCGACGATAATCCCGGACAAAATCGGCACCATTGGAAATACGCAGGGCGTCAGCGACAGCAACAAACCAAAGCCTAAAAAGGTCAGCAAGGTTAGCCATAAACTATCCTGTTTCAAGGAGTTGACGATTTGGTCTTGCTCAGACAATTTCGCCGCAGGTTTGCCATTATTCCGGGAATCGCTGCCGGAACTGGTAATTTGCTGCGCGACCGGCAAGTCCAGTGACAGCGTTTTTTGCATTGGCGGATAACAAACCCCGCGATCCGCGCAACCTTGATACGCAACTTCCAGCTGCATGGTCTGCGCCTCAAATTTTTGCCGCAGCAACGGCAAATCAAAGCTTAATTGGTTGTGAAAAATTTCGACATTACCAAATTCCGGGTCTTGTTTCGGTGTGCCGTTTGGAATCCTGTAACTGCCTAACTGCACATCGCCGGCTTTTACGGTCAGTTTGACTTTTTCCCGATACAAATAATAACCGTCTGCCAGCTGCCAGTTTAAATGCAAGGTGTTAGGGTCTTTGACTTCGGCAAAAAACTGGAAAGCCTGCTCTGCCGGTAACAGTTCATCCTTGCCAAACAAGTTTTTCAAGCCACCGGTTAATTGCGCCAATGGATTGGCTTGCGGCGGCGCGACGGGCTGAACTTCTGGCGCAGCAGCTTGAGGTTGCGGCCTAACAGGCAAGGCAACTTCCAAGGTTTTTTTCTGTGGCGGATAACAAATCCCGATATCAGCGCAGCCCTGATATTTAACCTGCAATTTTACCGCTGCAAGTTTGTTGGGATTCAGCAGCGGCACGGCCAGAGAAACTGTGTCACGATAAATCACCACTTCGCCAAACACTTCATCATGTTTGGTTTTGCCTTCTGGAAACTTTAACTCATTCAGTTGAATGCCGTCAGTTTGCGATTGCAGTTTGAATTTATTTTGATAGAGCAAATAACCTTTGGCGATTTGCCAGCTAATCGCCACTTCCTCGGCAGATTTGGCGGTAGCAGTGACTTTAAACGCTTCGTCAACGGGTAATAATTGCGGTTCGTGCAGGGCAAAAATCGGTGAACTGAACAGGGTAAACAATAAAAAAATAAAACTTAGTCTGGCAAAATACATGAGTTAATCCATTTCAGGTAATCAGGAAGTCCTTGCTCAATCTCAACAGCAATAACTTCAGGTAGTTCGTAAGGATGCAGGCGTTTGATTTCTGCTTCAATCGTTGAATAATGGCGGTGACACGATTTAATCAACAATAATTGCTCCTGCGCGGTTTCAATCTGGCCTTGCCATTGATAAACCGAGGTGACAGCCGGCAAAATATTGATGCAGGCCGCAAGTTTGGCCCTGACCAGATGCCGGGCAATTTTGTCGGCGGTTTCAAAATCAGGGCAAGTACAAAAAATAATCTGATAATGTGTCGGCATTTGAGCAACTATTTAAATCACGAATCAGATATTATCCTAGAAATTAACGCGACTTGCCTTTATATTGTCAGATAAGTTACTTAACCACGAGTGTTTACATGAAAACTTTGCAGTTTATCCTTTTGATTCTTTTGATTATCCCTTTTGTCGAGCTTTATCTGCTGCTGGAAGTGGGGAGCTTTTTGGGCGTTTTTCCAACCATTTTTATGATTATTTTTACCGGCGTGCTGGGCGTTTGGATGTTTCGGCAACAGGGATTTTCAACCTTGAAACGTTTTCAGGAGAGCGTAAACAGAGGCGAAATTCCTGCCTATGAAATGATAGAAGGGCCGATTCTGATGATTGGCGGCGCGTTATTGATTGCGCCTGGATTTTTCACCGATGTTTTAGGTTTTGCCTGTTTGATTCCGCCACTACGCAAAGCCATTGCCAAATATGTGATTGAGCATTATTTGGTGACAGCGCAAGCCGGTTCACCTTTTTCGCAAGCAACCGGGGAAAGAACGGCGATAGAAGGTGAGTTCAGGAAAGAAGATTAACAAAGGCGAATGAATCTGGATAATTATTGCAACGCCATCGCCACAATTTCTATCCAATGCCGTACCGGAGTTTGGGTTTTGCTTTCCAGATGTTTTAAACAGCCGATATTCGCGGTGGCAATTATGTCAGGCTGGGATTTTTCCAGAGCGGCGATTTTGTTTTGCCCCAAGCGTTCCGATAATTCAGGCTGTAACAATGAGTAGGTTCCCGCCGAACCGCAACATAAATGCCCATCAGCGATGGGATTTACGGTAAACCCCAAGCCTTGCAAAAGAATCTCCACCGCACCGGTTAATTTCTGCCCGTGTTGCAAAGTACAAGGTGATTGCACCGCAATTTTATCGTTATGATTCAGTTTTAAACCACTTAAATCTTCAGCTTGCATTATTTCCACGATGTCGCGGGCTGCATCGGAAACTCGCCGGGCTTTTTCGGCATAATTCATATCCTCTTTCAGCAATTCGCCATAATCTTTCACCATCACCCCGCAACCGCTGGCGGTGATAACAATTGCTTCTACGCCTTTTTCCAGATACGGCAACCAGGCATCAATATTACGACGGGCAAAATCGAAACTATCATCAACGGCGGCGAGATGATAACTTAACGCCCCGCAACATCCGGTGTTCGGAGCAGTGATTAAACTAATACCCAACTTTTGCAGCACTTTCGCTGCGGCTTTATTAATATTCGGTGCAAGACTGGATTGCACACAGCCTGCTAAAACCAGCATTTTGCGGGGTTGCGCACTGATAACATAATCCAGATGATTTTCAGAATGTGACTGCGGGACCAGCTTTGCCAAGCTTTCAGGTAACAATGGCACGACAACTCTGGCCAATTTGAATAATGGAGAAAAACGTTGCGGATAGGGTAGAACTTTCCGTAATGCTGTGCGCTTGAGTTGTTCCAGCACCGGGCGGCTGACCTGTTTTTCAACCTGTTCGCGGCCTATATCCAACAAGCGACCGTAATTCACCCCGGACGGACAAGTGCTTTCACAAGAACGGCAGGTCAAACAGCGGTCTAAATGCAGTTGGGTTTTTTCGGTAACTTTCGCGCCTTCCAAAACCTGCTTAATCAAATAAATTCGTCCACGAGGGCCGTCGCGCTCATCGCCCAATAATTGATAAGTCGGACAAGTCGCGTTGCACAGGCCGCAATGCACACAGGAGCGCAAAATGGCTTCGGCCTGTTGCGCCTGGCTTTCAGATAATCCGACAAATGGCTCAATTTTCATAAATCACCAGCTTGGATAAAGACGACCGATATTGAAAATACCGTGCGGATCAAAAGCGCGTTTAATATTGCGATGCAATTTTTCCAGTTCCGGGGTTAAAGGCTGAAATTCACAACCTAAGCTGGAACGAAACCGGCAGGCAGAACCTGATACCACCGTCATGGCAGCAAAAATCGTTTCAGAATTTTCTTCAGTTTTTAACCAGCGCAATGCCCCGCCCCAATCAATAAACCATGTGCCGGATAGTTTCGGTTGTGCTGTGGCTGGAGCCATTGATAATCGCCATAACGGGGTTTCAGACTGGAAAAAGGCGTGCTGTTGTTCGCGTACCGATAGCCAGAATGTTTCGGCGTTGATTGGCGATAACACTTCACCGCCCAAGTGTTGCCGGGATTTAGCAATCGCCGCTTCTGCTCCCGATAAGCGAATATTAAAAGCTTCACCGTCAAAACACATGGCTGAAATGGGCAGATTTTTTTTGCCATATTCAATCATCGCTGTTAAAGCTTGGGCTTCGGTCATACTGAAAGCCAAAGTAGTTTCAGTTTCAGGGCGCGGCAACACTTTCAGGGAAATATCCAGTAATACCCCCAAGGTTCCCAAGGCCCCGACCTGCAACCGCGACACATCAAAACCGGCGACATTTTTCATCACTTCGCCGCCAAACTTAACCATGTCGCCATGACCGTTCAGCAACCGCACACCCAGCACCACATCCCGCACTGCGCCAGCGTAAGGGCGGCGTGAACCTGATAAACCGGCTGCCACTGTGCCGCCTAAAGTTGCTGTTGTACCAAAATGCGGAGGCTCAAACGCCAGCATTTGTCCTTGTGCCGCCAAGGTGGTTTCTATTTCTGCTAAGGGCGTACCGGCGCGGGCGGTGATAACCAGTTCAGAGGGTTCGTAATGCAGAATGCCAGAGTGTTCAGCAATGTGTAGCGGTTCAGCGGTTATCGAACGACCGTAAAAAGCTTTACTGTTGCCGCCGATGATTTGCAGCGATTTTTTATCAGCAATCGCCGCCAGCACCCGTTCACGTAGGATTAAAGAGTTATCGGATTCGCGCATGTTAAAACCTTTCCAGTTCAGGATGTGGCAATTGTCCATGATGAACGTGCAGCGCACCGAATTCGGCACAGCGCGGCAAACTGGGAATGGCTTTGCCGGGATTCAGCAAACCGCGCGGGTCAAATGCGGCTTTCAGGGCGTGAAACTGTTGTAATTCAGCCGTGCCAAACTGAATGCACATCGCGTTGATTTTCTCCATCCCTACCCCATGTTCACCGGTAATCGTGCCGCCCACGGCAATGCAAAGTTGCAAAATCTCATGCCCCAAACTTTCCGCCCGCTGCAAATCACCGTCTTTGCTGGCATCGTACAAAATCAGCGGATGCAAATTACCGTCACCGGCATGAAACACATTCGCCACCGGCAAACCGAACTGAGCTGATAACTGGGAAATTCCCCCCAAAACTTCGGCCAAATGTTTGCGCGGAATGGTGCCGTCCATACAATAATAATCGGGCGATAATCGCCCCAACGCGGTAAAAGTGGATTTTCGCCCAGCCCAGAATTTTTTCCGCTCGGTTTCGGTTTCAGCCAGTTGCACCTCGGTTGCGCCTTGTGCCAATAAAATATTCCGCGCTTTGGCTAAATCTGCGCTGACTTGTGCGCTGTTGCCGTCCATTTCACACTGAAATGGTCTAATAATACCGGACACTTCTAAAGACAGATTTATAATGTCAACAGAGGTGAGAAATGAGTAATAAAACTAAACATAAACGACCCAAATATACGCTTGAATTTAAAAAAGATGCAG
>CAIQWF010000109.1 GCA_903875455.1 uncultured Pseudomonadota bacterium | reverse complement strand
GCTCTACTCGCGGATCTTCAATGGATGAAAAGCATTCTTTTAAACTTGCTGCCACGATACTATATCCAAAAGTGCGTAGTATCGCTGATTTTTAAATCAATTTATATGCGCTTGCCCTGCAGCAAAAAGGCGTAACCCAACACGAGCCTTTATTTTATTGTTGAATGTCAGGTTACGTTATCTCGCAGCGCTCAATAAGCTAACCCGACCTACAGAGTTTTTAGCAAGGCATTTCCGCGCCTTTCCGCGCATAAAACCACCAGGTAATGCTGATACAGCTTATATAAAACAGAATGAAGAAATAAAAAGCGGCATCGGGACTGCCGGTTAAACTAATCGCCGTACCATAGCTTTTAGGGATAAAAAACGCGCCATAAGCAGCGATGGCCGAGCTGAAACCTAAAACTGCAGCAGATTCTTTTGCGGCTGCTTTCCGAATTTGTCCTTCATCCATTCCTTGGGTTGCGGCACGTTGTTGAGATGTCAGGAAAATCGCCGGAATCATTCTGAAAGTTGAGCCGTTGCCTATGCCAGTAGTGAAAAATAACAGGATAAACAACGTCAAAAATCCTGCGAAACTGCCGGGGTCCCCTTCATGCGGCATAAAATTTAACACCCCAAACACGGCTGCGGTCATCACGATAAAATTCCAGAACGTGACAGTTGCCCCGCCCAACTTGTCTGCCAGCCAACCGCCGAGCGGACGCACCAATGCTCCAACCAGCGGGCCTAAAAATGCGTATTGGGTCGGGTCAACGTCTGGAAATAACTTTTTGGTCAACAAGGGTAAACCGGCGGAAAAACCGATAAAGGAGCCGAATGTACCGGTATAAAGCCAGCACATTAACCAGTTATGTTTGCGTTTGAAAATCACCGCCTGGTCTTTAAACGAGGCTTTAGCGGAAGCAATGTCATTCATGCCAAACCAGGCAGCAATAGCGGTGACAAGGATAAACGGCACCCAGATAAATCCGGCATTTTGCAGCCACATATCTTTATGTACCCCGGCTTTTACCCATTCTTGCGGGTCGCCGCCCAAGCCGCCAAAAATACCGGCGGTAATTACCAGTGGCACCACAAATTGCACGGTACTTACGCCCAAGTTACCCAAACCGGCATTCATCCCTAAAGCTGTGCCTTTTTGCGCTTGCGGATAGAAGAAACTGATATTGGCCATGCTGGAGGCAAAATTGCCGCCGCCAAAACCGCATAACAGCGCTAATACCAACATTAAAACAAACGGCGTATTGGGGTCTTGCACCGCAAAACCTATCCACATCGCAGGTAATAACAGCGACGCGGTGCTGATTGCGGTCCAGCGTCTGCCGCCAAAAATCGGCACCATAAACGAATAGAAAATCCGCAAGGTTGCTCCTGATAAACCGGGTAACGCAGTCAGCCAGAACAATTCATCGGTGCTATAGGTAAAGCCAATATTCGGCAAGTTAGTCACTACCACACTCCATACCATCCACACCGCAAAGGCAAGTAGCAAGGCCGGAATGCTAATCCACAAATTGCGGGTGGCGATTTTTTTCCCTGTTGTTTCCCAGAATGTCGGGTCTTCAGGATTCCATTCAGTCAACAGCAACGGTGATGGATGGCTCAATTCCGGCAAGTCAGTAGAAATTTTCGCTAATTCCGGTACAACCCGGCGTTCCATTTTCACAATGGAGAAGTGCATCCAGGTCAGAGCAATAATGTCCAGGACAAACAGCAGCATAAAACAACTGCTCCAGATGCCGGTCAAGTCGTTTAACATGCCGAAGGTCAATGGCAATAAAAAACCGCCCAGCCCGCCCACCATGCCGACTGCGCCACCAACCGCACCAACGCTGTCAGGATAATAAACCGGAATATGCTTATAAACAGCCGCTTTCCCGAAAGACATAAACAGACCGAGAACGGCTATTAACAAAATGAAACTAACAGGGCTCATCGCCATACTGAAAGTGATGTTGCCTTTAATGCCGTGTACTACATAATCAGTGGGGGGATAAGAGAGGAAAAACGTGCAAATCGCACCGACAATAAAAGTCCAGTACATAATAAGACGTGCGCCGTAACGGTCAGATAGCCAACCGCCCAAAGCACGAAAAATACTGGCGAAAATAGAAAAGGAGGCTGCCAGCATCCCGGCGGTTTTAATCTCAAAGCCGTAAGCGCCGACCAGATAGCGCGGGAGCCATAAAGCCAAAGCGACAAATGCACCAAATACGCAAAAGTAGTACAACGAAAATCGCCAGACTTGAATATTGTGCAGCGGTTTTAACTGATCGGCGAAAGAAATATGCGCAATTCCAGCGGCACGACGGGCTTTTAGGCTTGGCTCGTCTTCGGTCATAAACCAGAACACTGTTGCAATTGCGAATAAGGCAACTGCCCAGATTTGCGCAACCGCGTGCCAGCCAAAAGCGACCATTACAAAGGGGGCGAGGAATTTTGTGACTGCCGCACCGACATTGCCCAAGCCGAAAATGCCTAACGCCGTTCCTTGTTTTTCAGTCGGATACCAGCGCGAAACGTAGGCAATTCCCACCGCGAAGGCGCCGCCGGCAACGCCAACCCCCAGGGCGGCAATTAAATACAACAGGTAAGTGTCAACAGTGGTGAGTAATAAAGTTGCAATCGCAGAAGTGGCCATTACGCAGACATAAACAATCCGCCCGCCGTATTGATCGGTCCAGATCCCCAGAATCAAGCGGATTAATGAGCCTGAAAGAATAGGGGTGCCGATTAGCAAGCCAAATTCGGTTTCGCTTAAGCTCAAATCCTTTTGAATTTGCAATCCGATGATGGAAAAAATCGTCCATACCGCAAAACAAACGGTAAATGCGATGGTACTTAAGGTTAAAGCTTGCTTTTGTTGCTCTGGACTTGCTTGAGATATTTCTGCCATATCTGCCTCCCTTACATTATTTATAAATCTTGAATTAGCTGCGGCAATGCCTAGCTTCCAGTAATTGTAGGCCACTAATATAACCGCTTGATGACGAATCAAAGACTGGACTTGAATTTTGTTAGTTTAACAACAAATTCAGTTTGGATATATTAATTTCGCAACAGGAAGAATTCAGGCAGCAACAGCAAGCGTGTTTGATTCAATCAAAATGGAAAAAACTTTGGCATTCTAGTTACATCGAGGTAATAAAAGGCGTGTTTAAAGTGATTGGAGGTTTGGTTTTTTAGTGCTTGAGGCCAGTCTTAATAGAGGTTAGGCGGCTCTGACAGGCTGTTACCACCTCAAGGATGAAGTCGTAACAGCCAAAGGCTTGTATTTGTGAAGAAGTAAACAACAGAGGATCTGAAGATGATGATTTCTATTTGCTTTGAGGCGTTAAAGCAACGCGAAAACCCAGGTTGTCGTTTTTGCTGTCGTTTTTGTCACCATAACGGTAGGCAGAACGCGCACCTTTGGCGAAACTGCCCCAGGAGCCGCCCCGGATAACGTGTTTGGAGCATTTGCTGTTTTCATAGCAGTCACTGGTCCACTCCCAAACATTACCCGCCATATCGTACAAGCCCCAAGGGTTGGCTGAATAAGACCCCGCCGGCATGGTTTTCTGAGTGTCAACGCCTTTATCACAATCATTATAAGGGTAGTTGCCATTAAAATTTGCCTGGTCGGTGCTAATACATTTTCCGGTATAAAACGGGGTGCTGGTGCCGGCACGAGCGGCATATTCCCATTCTGCCTCAGTTGGCAAACGATAGGTCTTGCCGGTTTCCGCATTCAGTTTGGTAATAAAGCTTTGAACATCATCCCAGTTGACTTGTTCAACCGGCAAATTGTCACCGTTAAATTTAGACGGATTTTTGCCCATCACCGCTTTCCATTGCGCTTGGTTGATTTCATATTTACTGATTTCAAAGTTTTCTACGCACGCTTTGTGCTGGTTTTCATTTGGAAATCTTTGCGGTTCTGCCGCTGGGCTGCCCATTTGAAAACAACCGCCGCTAATTGCTGTCATTTCAGGTTCAAAAGCTTTTGGAACAGGTTTCGGAGAAGTCTTTTTCGCTTTTTTATGGACTTTATGTTTTTCGGTTGATTTAGAGTTTGAGGTCTGTTTTTTCTGGTTAGGCTTGCTTTTTTCGGTTTTGGAATCAGAATCAGGCTCCGCAGCACCAGCAAGCCCGCTTAACAGAAAAACGCTTATTCCCAGCCTCACCATGTGTGTCAACTTGTTCATAACTCACCTTTATTTTTATATTTATAAACTATTCCCCTGCAAATGGACGGGAATATTAACTATATTATCTCTCAAAATGTCGATTGGGTATTGATTTTAGTAATGACTTTTGCTGTCGGTACCGTTTGCTGTGGCATCGTAACCGCTTTGATAAAGTTTGATATTAAAAATCCTCTTCAAGTAAATGCTTAATTTTACTGTCATCAAACGATTGGTGATAGTTTTCAAATTCTTGCAAGTTGCCGAACCATTGTAAAACTTGGGCGTATTCAATGCGGCTGTGTTTTTGTTGTTGAATGGTCTTTCAAAAAGATTTCCGGTTCTTTCGTAAGTTTTGTTGATGGTTTTTGTGTAGGCGTTGAAGAGGTTTGAAAACTGTTTAGAGTATCAGGTCTGGCTTCGGGTTAATCCTCACCAACAAATGAAAGTGATTACGCATTAAACACTAGGTGTAAGTGTCGGCAATCGGGTAAATGTAGTGGCTGTACAGCTTGAAAAAATAAGCGTAGTTACCACTCTTCCCGAAACAGGTTTTCGCCATTATTGCCGCGATTGTAGATGTGGTAATAGTGTCCGCCGATTAATGGAATTTCTTTTGACATGGTTAATGTTTAAATGTTAGATATTTTGCAGGGCGCGGTTTTTTACGACTTCCAGTCCTTAAAGGACTGCAAGTCGTGAATAAAAAACCAACAACAGCAGTTTTCTTATAACTTGCACTCGTCATCACTTTTAACTTTTAGTCTTTTCACCGCTGGCAATTTTGCTGCTTGTCGTTGTTGCTCAAGTTTTTCTGCTTTTTGCCATTGTTCTTCGCCCATTTTCAAAAGTACAAACTAAACGCAAATTGGGTAAATAAATTAAGGAGGTAAGACTAAACGCCCCTGCTTCTGATAAGACAGCGTTGAAAACTTCTAAATGTGATAAATTTTTGACAAATGGTGCGCCGACTCAACTCATAGCAAAATTTGTGATTTGTTAAGATTAGATTTGATTTTTCAAACTTTCATCAAAGTTTTAACATGCACCGCCACACTATTTCCCAACGCTTTCAGGTTATACCCCCCCTCCAGCAGTGAAACAATTTTCCCCTCACAACACTGATGCGCCACCGCCATTAATTCCTCAGTCAACCAGCGATAATCATCCTCAACCAGCTGAATTGACGCTAACGGATCATCTTTATGGGCATCAAACCCCGCTGAAATCAGTAATAACTCCGGCTTAAACGCCCGCACCGCCGGCAAAATAACGCTGCTATATTTTTTCCGCACCGACTCGCCATTTTCCCCGGAATGTAGCGGCACATTCACAATATTGCCCACGCCTTTATCCTGGGGGCGCCCCGTGCCCGGATAATGGGGCATTTCATGGCTGGAAGCATAAAAAACCTGCGGGTTATGTTCAAATGCCGCTTGCGTACCATTGCCGTGATGAACATCAAAATCCACAATCGCCACCCGTTTCAGCTGATAATGTTGCAACGCATAAGCGGCGGCAATGGCGATATTATTAAACAAACAAAATCCCATCGGCTGAGTTGGAGTGGCATGATGGCCGGGCGGACGCACCGCACAAAACGCATTTTGCGCTTGTCTGCTACAAACTTTATCAACCGCATCACAGGCCGCACTCACCGCCAATAATGCAGCCCGCGCCGAACCCGCCGATAGAATAGTGTCGTAGTCCAGTGGATAATAATTGTCAGCAGCTATTTTTTGTTTCAGAATTCTCTCTATCATCGCAGGCTGATGAATCAATCGCAGCCGCTGCTCCACATTTTCATGCAAAGGCGCAGCCATTCGGTTCAGATTCTTGAATAATGGCACTTGCAAGGCCTGCTCGATGCTTTTCAAACGCTCAGGCGATTCAGGATGACCGGCACTGGTGTCGTGCAGCAAAAAATCGGGATGATGATAATAAAGCGTTGTCATAAAACTTTACCCTCAAGAATCTGTTAAAATTACTGCCTTTCTACCGACTTTTAGATTTTTTTACAAGGTGCATGATGTTAGAACAATACCGCCAACAAGTTGCAGAACGCGCTGCGTTAGGCATCGTTCCCCAACCTTTAACGGCAGAGCAGGTTGCCGCGTTGGTCGAATTAATAAAAGCTCCGCCTGCTGGCGAAGAAGCTTTTCTCCTAGATTTACTTAGCAACCGTATTCCAGCGGGAGTTGATGAAGCCGCTTACGTTAAAGCCGGATTTTTAGCGGCGATTGCCAAAGGCGAAACTTCATCGCCGATTTTAACGCAGCAAACAGCCACCCAGTTATTAGGAACCATGTTGGGCGGTTATAACATCGCGCCATTAATAGAATTGCTGGATAACGAAGCGCTGGCGCCGACTGCGGTTATAGCCTTGTCGCATACGCTGCTGATTTTTGATGCTTTTCATGATGTCCAGGCGAAAGCCGAAGCCGGAAATAAATTTGCGCAACAGGTTTTGCAATCCTGGGCCAATGCCGACTGGTTTTTGAGCCGTCCGGCGGTACCTGAAAAAATCAATGTAACGGTATTTAAAGTCACCGGCGAAACCAATACGGATGACTTGTCACCTGCGCCTGATGCCTGGTCGCGTCCTGATATTCCGCTGCACGCCCAAGCCATGTTAAAAATGCCGCGCGAGGGGATTACCAACGCCGCACAACAAATCGCAGAACTGAAGAAAAAAGGCTTTCCGATTGCATATATTGGTGACGTAGTGGGTACCGGCTCATCCCGCAAATCAGCAACCAATTCAGTGTTGTGGTATATCGGCAATGATATTCCTTATATCCCCAATAAACGCGATGGCGGTGTCTGCATCGGCGGCAAAATTGCGCCGATTTTCTTTAACACTATGGAAGATTCCGGGGCGTTGCCGATTGAATGCGATGTCAGCAAATTAAACATGGGCGACGTGATTAGTATTTTCCCGTATCAAGGGACGATTAAACGCTATGGGCAGCTGGAATTATTGGCACAATTCAGCCTGAAAACCGAGGTATTACTCGATGAAGTTCGCGCCGGCGGGCGGATTCCATTGATTATTGGCCGTGGTTTGACTGATAGAGCCAGAAAAGCACTAGGCTTAAAACCTTCCACGGTATTTTGTCGCCCCGCTGCACAACAGGATAGCGACAAAGGTTTTACCCTGGCCCAAAAAATCGTCGGCAAAGCCTGTGGCGTGGCGGGGGTGCGGCCCGGCACTTATTGCGAACCCTATATGACAACGGTGGGTTCACAGGATACCACCGGCCCGATGACCCGTGATGAGCTGAAAGATTTGGCCTGTCTGGGTTTTTCTGCCGATTTGGTGTTGCAATCCTTCTGTCACACCGCCGCGTATCCAAAACCAGTTGATGTGGAAATGCAGCACAGTTTGCCGGATTTCATCATGAATCGCGGCGGCGTGTCATTACGTCCCGGTGACGGCATTATTCACTCATGGCTGAACCGGATGTTACTGCCTGACACGGTTGGCACCGGCGGTGATTCGCATACCCGTTTCCCCATAGGAATTTCTTTCCCAGCCGGTTCTGGACTGGTGGCGTTTGCGGCTGCAACTGGCGTAATGCCGCTGGATATGCCGGAATCGGTGTTAGTGCGCTTCAAAGGCGAAATGCAACCAGGAATTACCTTGCGGGATTTGGTCAACGCCATCCCTTACGCAGCAATTCAAAAAGGTTTATTGACTGTTGAGAAAAAAGGCAAAAAGAACGTATTTTCAGGGCGAATTCTGGAAATTGAAGGTTTGCCGGATTTAAAAGTCGAACAGGCCTTTGAATTATCCGATGCTTCGGCGGAACGTTCAGCGGGAGGCTGTACAATTCGGTTAAGTGAAGCGCCGATTCGCGAATATATTCATTCCAATATTACCTTGTTAAGATGGATGTTAGCAGAAGGTTATGGCGATGCCCGTACCATTAAACGCCGCATCACGATGATGGAAGAATGGCTGATTATGCCGGTGTTACTGGAGCCTGATGCGGATGCTGAATATGCTGAAATCATTGAAATTGATCTCAATGAGATTAAGGAGCCATTGCTGGCTTGCCCGAATGATCCTGACGATGTAAAACCGCTATCAGCAGTGGCGGGCACTAAAATTGATGAGGTATTTTTGGGGTCGTGCATGACCAATATCGGCCATTTTAGGGCAGCGGGCAAATTGCTGGATAAATACGCAGGACAATTACCGACCCAATTATGGGTTTCGCCACCAACCAAAATGGATGAAAGCCAATTGCGTGAAGAAGGCTACGCGGATATTTTTGCCAAATCAGGAGCGCGGCAGGAAATGCCTGGCTGCTCTTTGTGCATGGGCAATCAGGCGCGGGTCGCTGATAATGCTACGGTAGTTTCAACTTCAACCCGCAATTTCCCGAATCGTCTGGGCAATAACGCCAATGTTTATTTGGCATCAGCGGAATTGGCGGCGGTGTGTTCAATTTTGGGCAGAATTCCAACTCTGGCCGAATATCAGCAATATGCCTTGCAAATCAATGAAACCGCAGAAGACACTTATCGTTATTTGAACTTCAATCAATTGCAAAGTTATCAGAGCAAAGCTGATACCGTAGAATTTTAATCATCCAGCCCACGCAAGGTTCAAGCTTGCGTGGGTAATCTGCCTGACAGATAAAAAGCTGCCCTGTCAAATTTTTAAGTTTCACATAAGAACAGTTTGTTCCAAACTCGCCATATTCTGACAATACAATAACGATAAAGTATTGTATAATAAACACTTTAAACCCTCCCAAAATTCGCCCTTGTGCGACTTCTATTATTTTTTCAGCAGGTAACTAAATGTCCGATAGTGTTTCTCCATTACCCTCTTTCCGTGACTTAGCACTGATTGATCCGGTGCTAAAAGCATTGGATGACATCGGTTATGAGACACCCTCGCCTATTCAAGCGAAAATCATCCCTTTCATGCTCCAAGGCAAAGATGTCTTAGGACAAGCCCAAACCGGCACAGGAAAAACAGCGGCATTTGCGTTGCCGATCCTGTCCAAAATAGATTTAAAACTTAAAGACCCGCAAGTCTTGGTGTTAGCGCCTACCCGCGAATTGGCGATTCAGGTCGCAGAAGCGTTTCAAGGTTATGCGGCCCGCTTAAAAGGTTTTCATGTGCTGCCGATTTATGGTGGGCAAGATTACAACGTACAATTACGGCAATTAACCCGTGGAGTTCATGTGGTAGTGGGTACGCCCGGTCGGGTGATGGATCACATGCGCCGTGGCACCTTAAAACTTGATTCCTTAAAAACACTGGTGCTGGATGAAGCCGACGAAATGTTGCGGATGGGTTTTATTGATGATGTCGAATGGATTCTGGAACAAACCCCGGAACAACGCCAGATTGCGCTGTTTTCTGCGACCATGCCCAGCGTCATTCGTAAAATCGCCCAAACTCATTTGCATGAGCCAGAAGAAGTCACTATCAAAGTTAAAACCTCTGAAACCCCGACGATTCGGCAACGGTTCTGGTTTGTCAGCGGCTTGCACAAGTTAGACGCCTTGACCCGAATTCTGGAAGCTGAAACTTTTGACGGGATGATTATTTTCGTTAAAACCAAAACCGCGACTATTGAACTGGCTGAAAAACTGGAAGCGCGAGGTTATTCCGCAGCCGCGATTAACGGGGATTTGTCGCAAGCTTTGCGGGAACGCACTATTGACCATTTAAAAAATGGCAAGATTGATATTTTAATTGCCACTGACGTTGCCGCCCGTGGTTTGGATGTTGATAGAATCAGTCATGTGATTAATTACGACATTCCTTACGATACTGAAAGTTATATCCATCGAATTGGCAGAACCGGCAGGGCAGGACGCAGTGGTGAAGCGATTTTGTTTGTGTCGCCACGCGAAAAACGCCTGTTAAGTAATATTGAAACCGCAACCAAACGCAAAGTTGAAGAAATGCAGCTGCCTTCAACCGAGCTAATCAATAACAACCGCATCAGCCGCTTTAAACAGCGGATTACCGATACACTGGCAGTCGAAGAATTAAGTTTTTTTACCCAGTTAATTGAGCAATACGAACAGGAACACGATATTCCAGCCATAGAAATCGCTGCAGCACTGGCGAAATTATTGCAGGGTGATGTACCTTTGTTGCTGAAAAACCCGCCTAAAGCGGCGCGTGTTGAAAGAGGTGCGCGTGACTCAGGTGACAGACCGCGCCGCGAACGTTCAGACAGAAATGAACGCGGGTCTGCGGATAGTTCATCTTCCAGAGAGCGTAAACCCAGAGCTAGAGGCGCCGTTGCAAACATTGATATGGAGTTATTCCGTATTGAAGTCGGACATGCTCACGGTGTAAAACCCGGCAATATAGTGGGGGCGATTGCCAATGAAACAGGCATTGACGGTGACCACATTGCCCGAATTAAAATCGAGGAAAACTACAGCACTGTGGAATTGCCAGCCGGAATGCCAAAAGATTTATTGCAGGAATTAAAAAGAGTGCGTGTTGCAGGGCAAGCTTTGAACATTTCTAAAATAGATGATGCGGCAAAGAAAAAAGATAAAAGCAAAAAGCGGATGAGCTCAACTTCCAGACGCAGCAAAAATCCAGCCGCTGAATAAAGCTCCAGTTTAGTGCAGCAAAGTTGTTTACCAACCTTAAATTAAGAGATAACATTGCCATTCAAAGGAGTGTTGCCCGATATTTTAAGCGTTGGTATTTTAGTCATAAGATTCTTATTTAAAATTCCTTAAATACCATCGTATTGCCTGTTCATAAGGTGCGCACTCTAAAAAGCTTGAATCTTGCTGTTTTCTGATAACGTTTACAAAAAAAAGACAGCTTGGATTGAGTTTTCTGTTCGCAGGCGGCCAAAAGCTCTTGCGGTGTTCTTTTAATTTTTTAAGACAGGATAAACGTTATGACAATCGCAATTTTACCCGTGTTGATAGAGTCCTTTGCAATAGGCAGCGTAGGAGTGGTAGCAGGTATGGCTGTATGGTATCTGTTCAAGCATGAAAAAAACACAACAGAGTCTGCCCAGAAAAACAACGAGCAAAGTCAAACCAATGCAAGCACGACGACACCGCCGGGGCAGAGTACAGCCGAACCGGTTATTAGTTCTGCTGCTGAAGTGACGAAAAAAGAAGAGCCAAAACCCGCCCCTGTAGTTGCTCAGGCGCGTGAGCAACTGAGTCCGCAGGAGCAGGCATTAAGACAGCAGCAATTGCAGGATATTCAGCAGATGTTGCTTGCAACAACATCGCCACGGCCAACAGACAGTGCCTTAAGCCGCCATTTTGATGCAATGATTGTGGCAAAAGCTGAAGATTGTCTGGAATGTGCGACAAAAATGGCGCAATTAAAAGCTGATTATGCAGCTTGCCAAAATGCAGCATCGACTCTGGCAGCAAGCAGCACAGAATCATGCAATGAAGAGCCGATGTTAAAACGGCATCATTTGCATAATGTGCGGATGATGGTTGTTGCGACGACATTTCCGCGCCCAACAGACAGCATGTTAAGCCGTCATTATGATGAAATGATTGATGCTAAGGCGGAAGATTGCTTGGAAAATGAGGCTAAAATGGCGCGTCTGCTTGCAGAGTATGAAGAATATGAAAAAGCCCAGGTGAGCAAGAAAACTCCGGCGGCTGCTAAAGCGGTGGTTTCAGAATCCAAACGAGGCTGCATTGTGCCGGAAGACTCTATGTTAAGAAGACATTTTCTGACTAATTTACGTGCTACCATTGAAAAAAACAAAGCACAACGCCCCACAGATTCTGCATTGCGCCGTCATTACGATGCCATGATTAATGCTGAAATCGAAAATTACTTATCTTTTAGTTGAGTGATGATAAAAGAACAAACTCAACCTTCGTTTTAACCGCGACTAGAATTTCACGAAATTCAGTCGCGGTGCTAAATTGCCCGCCCCGCTTCTCCTTTTTCCGCCAACTTCGATTATTTCGAGCTTTTGGCCATTTTCTCAGTTTTCACAAAGCAGTAGATCTGCCTCCAGTGTTAGCTAGTTGTGATCAAGTGTCAGCTGGAAGACAAAATAAAAATATCAATTTACCAGCAGTGACTGCAAAATTTTGTCATCGCAAAGTTAAAAGTCGTTGTTATGCCCGGTTTTCAAAATAGCTACTAAGATTATGAATGGCTTGATTTAAGTCCTGTTCCTCATTTCAAATCTGTACATTCCTGCCTGATTTTAAGGACAAATAAAACCAGAATACTTATGCTGTTGTTGTGAAAGTGTACAACTATGCTCTAATATTCGCCTCATAATCCATAGTTATATTACGAGGTTGTTTTATGCAAAATCAGGAAACACTTACTATCGATGGAAATCAGGCCGCAGCGATTATTGCGCATAAACTTAATGAAGTTATCGCCATTTATCCCATCACGCCCGCTTCGCCGATGGGAGAGTGGTCAGATGAATGGTCGGCAAAAGGTCAGGTTAATTTATGGGGAACCGTGCCGCAAGTTGTGGAGCTACAAAGCGAAGCAGGCGCAGCAGGCACCATACACGGGGCGTTGCAGGCGGGCTCGTTAGCGACCACGTTCACGGCATCGCAGGGTTTGTTGTTGATGTTGCCGAATATGTACAAAATCGCCGGTGAACTGACACCGACGGTGTTTCATATTGCCGCCCGTTCTTTGGCCTGTCAGGGCTTGTCGATTTTCGGCGATCACAGTGATGTGATGTCAGCACGGATGACCGGTTTTGCGATGTTATGTTCCAACAGCCCGCAGGAGGTGTTGGATTTTGCCTTGATTGCGCAGGCAGCGACTTTGGAAAGCCGGGTGCCGTTAATGCACTTTTTTGACGGTTTTAGAACCTCACACGAAGTCGCGAAAATCGTCACCATTTCAGACGAAGTGATAACGCAAATGATTAGTGCACAAGCAATTGCGGCACACCGGCAGCGGGCGTTAACGCCTGATAATCCTGTCTTGCGCGGCACGGCACAAAATCCTGATGTGTATTTCCAGGGCCGGGAATCATCAAATCCTTATTACACGGCTTTATCCGGCATCGTCCAGAATTTAATGGACAAATTTGCCAGTTTAACCGGACGGCAATATCGTTTGTTTGATTATGTCGGTGCAGAAAATGCCCAGCGTGTCATTGTGCTGATGGGGTCTGGAGCGGAAGCGGCGGAAGAAACGCTGGATTATTTAACTCGGCAAGGTGAAGCGGTCGGCTTATTGAAAGTGCGTTTATATCGGCCGTTTAATGCAGAAAGTTTGATTGCGGCATTGCCAGCCAGTTGCGAAAAAATTGCCGTTTTGGATAGAACCAAAGAGCCAGGTTCAGATGGAGAGCCGTTATATAAAGACGTATTGGCCGCATTAGTGCAGCATTACAGCAGCGAAGCCAATAAATTCAGTCGGTTACCCAAAATAGTCGGTGGACGTTACGGCTTGTCTTCCAAAGAATTCACGCCCGGAATGATAAAAGCCATTTTTGATGAATTGAGTAAAGCGCAGCCGAAAAACAATTTCACTATCGGCATTTTTGACGATGTCTCGCACACCAGTTTGAACTGGGATAACACTTTCCGTACTGATGCCCATAACGATACCTTTCAGGCGATGTTTTACGGTTTAGGCAGTGATGGCACAGTCGGTGCCAACAAAAACACCATCAAAATCATCGGTGAAGAAACCGACAGTTATGCGCAGGGCTATTTTGTTTACGACTCAAAAAAATCCGGCGCAATTACCGTTTCACATTTGCGTTTCGGTCCAAAACCGATTCGGGCAACGTATTTGATTGGCGAAAACGATGCCAATTTTATCGGCTGTCATCAAACCATCTTTTTGGAACGCTATGACATGCTGGTCAATGCCGCCGATAACGCGGTATTTTTGCTCAATTCCCCTGTCCCAGCAGATAAAGTCTGGGATACGTTGCCGAAAAAAATGCAGCAACAGATGCTGAATAAAAATATCCGTTTTTATGTGATTGACGGTTATGCGGTCGGTGAAAAAACCGGCATGGGCAAACGCATTAACACCATTATGCAAACCTGTTTCTTTGCCATTTCCGGGGTATTACCCCAAGAACAGGCGATTGCCGCGATTAAACATGCGGTGGAAAAAACCTATGGCAAAAAAGGTCGACGCATTGTGGAGCTCAACTTCAAGGCGATTGATGAAACGCTGGCGGGTTTGCAGCAGGTGACGTTGCCGGAAAAAGTCAGCAGCAGCTTTGACAATATTTCCCAGATTATTGATAACGCCCCTGAATTTGTAAAACGGGTCACCGGTGAAATTATTGCCGGACGCGGGGATTTGCTGCCGGTCAGTGCGATGCCTGTGGATGGAACATTTCCAACCGCTACTGCGATGTATGAAAAACGCAATCTGGCCTTGGAAATCCCAGTTTGGGAAAGCGAGTTATGCACTCAATGCGGTAAATGTCCAATGGTGTGCCCGCACGCAGCAATCCGCAGCAAAATTTATCCGACTGAAGCCTTGGCAAATGCACCGGCCAGCTTCAAACATGCGCCGATGTTAGGCAAGGATTTCCCTCCCGGCTTGTCAATCAGCTATCAAATTGCTGCGGAAGATTGCACCGGTTGCACGTTGTGTGTCGATATTTGTCCGATTCGCGATAAATCCAATGTTAGCCGCAAAGCCTTGAATATGAATCCGCAGGCGCCGTTGCGTGAACAGGAGCGGGATAACTGGGAGTTTTTCTTGTCTTTACCGGAATACGACAGAACAAAAATTAAAACCAACACCATTAAAGGGGCGATGGTTTTGCAGCCGTTGTTTGAGTTTTCCGGCGCGTGTGTTGGTTGCGGTGAAACGCCTTATGTGAAATTAGTCTCGCAGTTATTCGGTGACCGGATGGTGGTCGCCAATGCCACCGGCTGTTCTTCCATTTATGGCGGCAATCTGCCCACTACCCCGTGGACGAAAAATCCTGAGGGACGGGGGCCGGCCTGGAGCAATTCCCTCTTTGAGGATAATGCCGAATTTGGTTTGGGAATGCGGGTCGCGATAGATAAACAAGCCGAACAAGCGAGCGAATTATTGCTGTCATTGTCAGATGAAATTGGTTTTGAGGTCTTTGAAAGCATTGTTTTAACCTCAGACCAATCCACAGAAGCAGGCATTTACGAACAGCGTGAGCGCGTAGCGCATTTAAAAACGCTTCTAACACGTTCAGAACATCCCAATGCCAAAGCTTTGTTAACGTTAGCAGATTATTTATGCAAAAAAAGCGTCTGGATTATCGGTGGTGACGGTTGGGCTTACGATATTGGTTACGGCGGTCTTGATCATGTTCTGGCCAGTGGCCGCAATGTCAATATTTTGGTGTTGGATACCGAAGTTTATTCCAATACCGGCGGTCAAAACTCCAAAGCCACACCATTAGGTGCAGTGGCAAAGTTCGCCGCAGGCGGTAAAGCGACCGCGAAAAAAGATTTGGGGTTATTGGCAATGGATTACGGCAATGTTTATGTTGCCCACGTTGCTTATGCCGGCAAAGACACTCAAACCCTGAATGCGTTTCTGGAAGCCGAAGCCCACGATGGCCCTTCGATTATCATCGCTTACTCACCGTGTATTGCGCATGGGGTGGATATGTCCAACAATCATCGCCAGCAAAATCTGGCAGTGAAAAGCGGACATTGGCCATTATTCCGCTTTAACCCGAAAAATATCAGCGAGGGCAAAAACCCAATGAAACTGGATTCGCCAGAGCCGTCGATTCCCTACCGCGATTTTGTGATGACCGAAACCCGTTTCAGTATGCTGTGGCAATCCAATCCAGAGGCGGCGGAAGGCTTTTTGAAACAGGCTCAGGAAGATGTCAGAAATCGCTATGCCTATTACAAACAGCTGTCGGAACTGGAGTGGAATCAAGCCACCCGAGTTGCCGCCCTGAAAGCGCAAGTTAAAACTGACATTGCTCAGGAGACTCGTCATGATTGATTTAAGCACCAATTATTTAGGTTTAAAACTGGCTAACCCGCTGGTTCCTTCATCATCACCTTACAGCAAAGACCTTAGTGCAGCCAAAAAACTGGAAGATGCCGGCGCTTCGGCAATCGTTATGTCATCACTGTTTGAGGAAAAAATTGAAGCCGAAGAGCAACAAATGGCGCGGTTTTTCTATCAGCAATCGATTGGGTACGGCGAGGCCGATTCTTTTCATCCGGTACCCGACACTATTAAAACTTATCAGGAACAGTATCTGGAGCATTTACATAATCTGAAAACCGCGCTGAAAATTCCGGTGATTGCCAGTTTAAACGGCACATCATTGGGCGGTTGGCTGGATTATGCTTTGGCTTTGCAACAAGCCGGAGCCGATGCGCTAGAGTTAAATATCTATCATTTGGCTGCAAATGCAGAAGAAAGCGGCGACAGAGTTGAAAATCGCTATATCGAAATTTTGCAGGCGATAAAAGCTCAGGTCAGTTTGCCGATTACCCTGAAACTGTCTTCGCAATTCAGTTCGCCGGTGCATTTTGCCAAACGCCTGGAAGCGGCGGGAGCGGATGGGATTGTTTTATTCAATCGTTTTTATCAGCCTGATATTGATTTGGAGACTTTGCAGGTTGTGCCCAAACTGGAGCTTTCCAGCTCGACAGAAGCATTGCTGCGGATTCGCTGGCTGGCGGTGATGTACGGGCGGGTGAATTTATCTCTGGCGGCAACCGGCGGTTTTCATCAGGTGGAAGACGTGGTAAAAGCTTTGCTGGCCGGAGCTGATGTAGTGCATTTATGCAGTGTGCTGCTGGAGTGTGGAATTGATTCGTTAACGAAAATTTTGCAGGATTTGCAGCAATGGCTGGTTGAGCATGAATATCAATCCATCAGCCAATTGAAAGGCAGTGTCAGTCAGCAACACGCGATTGACCCCAGTGCCTATCAACGCGCCAATTATGTGCAGGTGTTGGACAGTTATTCGCATCCGAGCGGTGTACTGATGTAATAATCAAAAACACTTGCTTTTGAACCTCTAACCCAACACGGAGCCATAAAAAACAGGCGTGGGTTGGGTTATGTTTTTTGTTTTTGCAAAAAAGAAGTTAAATCTACTAAACTTGTTCAAGCTAAGATATTGATTTAATATCGCCAACAGTTGATTGTAGCAACTTAAAACAGTGAAATCCGCCATACCCAAAGCCTATAAAACCTACTCATTCAACAAAAGAAGGTTATCCATGAGTCAGAAACACACCACCTCAAGCACTCATTTTAAATCCAGCCTGTTTACCAGCGCATTAATGAAAAAATGGGGTGGGCTATTAGGATTGAGTGTGTTTTTATCTGCTAGTGCTATCGCAGAAGAAAGTGAGGTCTATGTCACAGGCTTTATCCCGGAAAAACCGGAAGTTTATGCCGCCATGCCGCAAACCAAGCGTTATCGGGCCCATCTTCCCCAAGCAGTAGATATTTCTGCCAACTTTCCGGTTCCGGGCAGACAGGGGAGTCAGAGTTCCTGTGTGGCATGGGCGACAGCTTATGCGGCGCGATCCTATCTTGAGATTCGTAAACAGGGCTGGGAAGCAAATGATCCCAATCATTTGTTCAGTCCGGCATTTATTTATAACCAAATAAATTCCGGTCGCTGTGACAGAGGCACAAGCATTTCCGACGCCCTTAATCTGCTGCAAAAAACCGGGGTGGTGCCGTTAAGCGAGTTTCCTTATGATCAAAAAGATTGCAGCAAAAATCCAGCTCCGCAAACCTTGGCTCTGGCGGGTAATTTTCGGATTAAAGACTGGCTCAGGGTAAATGAGCAAAAGCTGGATGACATTAAAGGGCAAATTTATCAGGGCAATCCGGTTATTTTTGGCATGAGTGTGTCGGATGAGTTCAAAAATCTCAAAGGTGAGGATATTTATAATGATCTTTCCCTGCCTGACCCGAACCAGGGCCATGCCATGGTGCTGGTCGGTTATGATGACAAAAAGCAGGCTTTCAAACTGATGAATTCCTGGGGAGTCCATTGGGGTAACAACGGCTTTGGCTGGGTTTCCTATCCGGCATTTCAGGCTCGGGTGCAGAATACTTTCGTGATGAATGTTGCCGGAGCGGCGAAACCCGTAATAGAATCCAAAACCACGCCCACAACAGATAACAGGATAAAACCGCTGACCCGGCCGGAATTGGAGCATAAACTGGCGGAAATGATTGCTAAGGTTGACTGTGCAAAACTGGCAGGGATGGTGATTGATGATGCTACCGTCAGTTTGACCGGTTTTGCCGGTCGCCGCACTGAGATAGAGCAGCTGGTGAACATATTGCAAAGTCAGGGGGTTAAGGTTGCCAGCGCTGTTGAAACCAAACCCTGGCCGCAATGTGAAGTGCTGCTGAAATTCGATGACGCTTTAGCAAAACCAACCGATTTGAAAGTGAGAGTGGCAGGCTCAAACAAAACCGTGCTAACGGAGGGCGAGCAATTGAAGATTGAAGTTACTACGCCATCCTATCCCAGCTATTTATATGTGACTTATATCCAGGCAAATGGTGATGCGGTTCATCTGGTACAGCCGGGAGCGAAAATGCTTAAACCTTTAAGTCCGAAAACCACGTTGATATTCGGCGATGGCAAAAACGGTAGGCCGCAGTTTAGAGTACGCAAACCTTTTGGGGATGAAATGATTATCGCCATTGCTTCTTCCACGCCGTTGTTTGCCCAGGAGCTCCCCCAAAACCAGATTGAGCGCGAATACCTTAGCCAGATTGAACAGTTGTTGAACCAGTCGATAAGAAAAGTCTCGCCGCAGGATATTTCCGTGGCGGTTGCCACTTTGGCGACTCAAGCTAAACCGTAACAGTTTTGAAACCAGACCGTTTTTAAACAGCGGCCTGTTTTTTTGTAATTATATTTTTCAAGGAGTTTATCATGCGTTACTTATCCTTACCCTGTTTGCTTATCGTTAGTAGCCTGGCATTGTTGCCGTTGACCAGTAACGCAGCAGATGCACCACCTAGCAAAGAAGACCTGATTAAAGCGCTTACTCCCGAAACAACTCCTGCTGGCAAGCAAACCACAACACAAGGCAAACCAGGAACTGGAAAGGTCGGGTTTCGCGGGATTCAGGTGATAAACAACGGCGAAGCACCGGCACCGATTGAGAAAATAGCCCCTCCAACCGTGCAGTTGCAGCAAATCAGTTTTGAATTTAACTCGGCTAAATTAACCCGCGAGGCACAGCTGACTTTGGATAATCTGGCGGCGGCAATGAATGAAGAGAGCTTAAAGCAGTTCCGTTTTAAGTTGACCGGGCACACTGATTCAGTGGGTGGAGCGGCTTTTAATCAGTCTTTGTCAGTGCAGCGGGCGCAAAGTGTGCAGGAGTATTTAACCAGACGCCATCATATTGAAGTGAGCCGCTTGCAGGTTGAAGGAAAGGGCTTTTCAGAGCCGGCGGACCCTGCCAATCCCGAAAGTGCGGTGAACCGGCGGGTGCAGGTGACTAATTTGGGCAAAGCCGAGTAAGAATTTAGCAAGTAGCAAGTAGCCCGGATAGAATGAAATGAAATCCGGGAAAAACACCCATGATGCCTACACATTTCCCGCATTCCACGTTGTTTCATG
>CAIQWF010000108.1 GCA_903875455.1 uncultured Pseudomonadota bacterium | reverse complement strand
GCGTTGCTGAAGTTTTTAAAAACAGAACCGGCTCTCGCCATTATTCGCAAATATGGTTATGGATTAGCCAATTAAATGTTAAGTGCTGAAGACATTGGAGCGTTATGGCTGACGTTGAAAGTCGCCAGCCTTACTACCGGTATTTTATTAATCATCGGCACACCGTTGGCCTGGTGGCTTGCCCGCACCCAATCCCGCTGGAAAATTATTTTCAGTGCCTTAGTCGCCTTGCCGATTGTGTTACCACCGTCCGTATTGGGTTTTTATCTGCTGATTTTAATGAGTCCAACCGGCATCATTGGAAAACTAACACAGCAGTTAGGAATCGGTACTTTGCCCTTCACATTTAAAGGCTTAGTTGTTGCCTCAGTTTTATACTCGATGCCGTTTGTCGTGCAACCTTTGCAAAATACCTTCTCTGCCATCGGCAACGCACCACTGGAAGCTGCTGCCACTTTACGCGCCAGTCCGTTGAATACTTTTTTTAGTGTAGTTGTGCCATTATCAAAATCAGGATTTTTAACCGCCGGGATTCTAGGTTTTACCCATACCGTTGTGAATTCGGCGTCGTGTTAATGGTTGGCGGCAACATTCCCGATAAAACCCGCGTGGTGTCGGTGCAAATTTATAATCACGTTGAAGCTCTCGAATATAGTGCCGCACATGGATTGGCCGCAGGCTTATTGGTCTTTTCGTTTTTGGTGCTATTGTTGCTCTACAGCACACAGAAAAATAACCCGATGGCGCAGATAAAATGACTCAACGCATCATCGCCCAATTCCAACTCAACTACAGCGCGTTTCAACTCGACGTTGACCTATGCTTGCCCGGTTCCGGCGTGACGGTATTATTCGGCGAATCCGGCTCTGGAAAAACCTCGCTGCTGCGCTGTATCGCCGGTTTACAACATCCAGCGCACGGCTTTTTGGAAATTAACGGCAACGTTTGGCAGGACAGCGAAAAAATCTATTTCTACCGACTTACAAGCGCAACTTAGGTTATGTCTTTCAGGAAGCGAATTTATTTTCACATTTGACCGTGCAGGGCAATCTGCATTACGGCCTAAAACGCATTCATCAGAATTCAGACGCCGAACACTTTAAACAAATCGTCGAATTGTTAGGAATCGAGCATTTAATGCCGCGAATGACAGAACGTTTATCCGGCGGCGAAAAACAGCGTGTGGCGATTGCACGGGCGCTGGTATTAAATCCTGAAGTTTTATTAATGGATGAGCCATTAGCGGCATTGGATGGAAAACGCAAGCAGGAAATTCTGCCGTTTTTAACCCGTTTGCATAATCAATTAAAAATTCCGGTTCTTTATGTCACCCATTCTCAGCAGGAAGTCGCGCAACTGGCGGATTATCTGGTGTTGTTGGCGGATGGCAAAGTGCAGGCGGCGGGATTATTGTCTGAAACCTTAAGCCGTCTGGATTTGCCGCAAGCCCAAGAACGCGAAGCCGCCAGCGTCTGGCAAGTGAAAGTGATAGCACATGATGCCGATTATCATCTGACGCGGGTGGCGTTTTCGGGTGGCGAATTGAGTTTATCAGCTTTGGAAGCTGAGTTAGGTAGCTCGTTGCGAATCCAGATTTACGCCCGCGATGTCAGTATCGCTTTGGGAATTTCAACCGCAACCAGTATTTTAAATGTGTTGCCCGCCACAATTAGCGAAATTACTGAACAGGTGGGCGGCGGACAAAGTGTCATTCGTTTGCAGGTGGGCAATTTGCCTTTATTAGCACATATTACCCGTAAGTCTGTGCAATTATTGAATTTGCAGGTTGGAATGCCGGTTTATGTGCAAATTAAAGGAACTTCTATTTTAAATTAACCGAAAGTTTGCTCCGTCAATAGACAAAATAAACTCCTGTATTCCGACTGCCAGTCCCTTGAGATCTGACAGTTGCAGCTAAAAATTATCTGTTTTAATTGGCCACTACATTTTTGTGAGTATTTGTGAGTGGTTAAATCCTCCCTCCCATTTTTATAATTCCATCATAAATTCTGCCATTAGTTGCAATGAATCAACATCGCAGTTTCGCCGGTTTCATTGCACTAATACCCAATATCTTTATTTTTAAAGGACAACACCCCTTTCCTCAGGATTGTGGAAGTTTTGCATTCTGTTTGCCAGTTAATAAGACCTCTTCAGGAGTGATTTATGAAAATCAATAACCAAACACTGTATTTGCTACCTGCTTTGTCTGTGCTGGCTGTGTTGAGCTTTTTATCTACAGAAGCCCAGGCCAAACAAACAACAGCTGACTTGGTAACATTCCTTGAAGATTATATTAGCGGATGTGTCGATCGCAACAGCAATGCTGATCTTGTTTTTGTTAATCACTTGCAGATTGTTGATAAAGTTATTTACATAAATTCAAATGTCATCGGCGAAAAAGATAATTTCCATCTGGAGTCTCGCTATACAATACGACTCTCAGACTTGTCGGAAAAGGTAAAACTGGAGGACTCTAATATCACGTTAAAATGTGCATCGCCTGATTGCATCTCAAGCCAGAAAAACGGAAAAAAGTACACTTTGAATGAAATGCCTGTTTTATGTCAGAATAGAGTTAGAAGCGAAAGTCTTAAATCCGTTGTAGAAGGTTTTTCTTCCCTCATCAAGCAGGCTGGCAGCAAAGCGGCCTCATTTTAAATACTCTCAAGCAACACAAACGTTGCCGGGTAATTACAAACGACTCGTAGATGGGTTATCCAACAAAGCGATTATAATTTGAAACAGTAATAGTATAACTGCATCGTTTTTTGATAAAAGCCTGCCGGTTTTTTGAGGCCCGACAGGTTTAAACGGATTAAAGCTTTAAGTTATTCGAGCTTTATTACTCAAGTACTTTTTAAACATTCGCAGTTGGCATTTTTTCCCGCAGTTTCAAAAAACGCTGATAGCGCGCCATTGAAATATGACCTTGCTCCGCAGCTTCCCGCACCGCACAACCTTTATCTTTCACATGCCGGCAATTATGAAACTGACACTGCTCTAATAACGGTAAAAACTCTTTATAGCCATAAGCCAATTGCCGCTCAGTCAGGTCGGCCAAGCCAAAAATTGCTACCCCCGGACTGTCGATTAAATCCCCACCATCGGGTAAATGATATAAAGTCGCTGCTGTAGTAGTATGGCGACCGTGTTTAGTAATTGCAGAAACTGTATTGGTACGCAGATCCTTATCAGGAATCAGGGCATTGGTGAGCGAAGACTTACCTACACCTGATTGTCCGGTAAAAATACTCACCTGATGTTTTAAGGCTTGCTTGAGTTCCGCTATGCCCAGCATCTGCATCGCACTAACCCGATAAAGCTCATAACCCAATCCTTGATAAATCGCCAACTCCTGTTCAATGATTTCAGGCGGCGGCAAATCTATCTTGTTGAACACCAGCACTGCATCGATATTGCGATTTTCACAAATGGCCAAATATTGGTCTATCAACAAAAAATCACAGTACGGTTCCGGTGCGAACACCACATAAATCTTGTCGATATTGGCGGCAACCGGGCGGATTTTCGCATTGCGGCTGGGGCGGGTTAATAGCGAACGGCGCGGCAATATTTCTTCAATCCTGCCTTGGTCGGCACTGGCATAGGAAAATAATACCTGGTCGCCTACGGTCACTGTATCCAGTTTCCGCAGGGTTTGACACAGTACAATATCGCCGCCGTTTGTTTCTACCGCAATCCCTTGACCCAGATGCGAAATAACCAAGCCTTGGTGTAACTCCGCCATTTATGAAACCATTTTCGATTCTAAATGGGCAATCCGAATCGCAGCTGGCGGGTGACTATAATGAAATGCCGAATAGAGCGGGTCTGGCGTTAAAGTATTGGCGTTTTCTTTGTAAAGTTTTACCAGACCACTGATTAATTTGCTGGCTTGGGCGTGTTCTGCGGCAAAACTGTCAGCTTCAAACTCAAACTTACGTTGAAAATAGGCAGAGATCGGCTGCATAAAGGCACTGAACACCGGCGAAACCAGCATGAACAACATTAACGCCGCCGCGTTTGATTTTTGCTCTATCGCTACCCCTAAACCGGTATAAAACCAGGGCTCATTAATTAACCAACCCAAAATGGCGAAACTGATGAAACTAATCACTGAAGAGGCAACCAGCATTTTGATGACATGTTTGCATTTAAAATGTCCCAGTTCGTGCGCCAATACCGCTTCCAGTTCTTCATCTTCTAAAGAATTCACCAACGTGTCGTAAAAGACGATGCGTTTGTTGTTGCCCAAACCGGTGAAATAAGCGTTGCCGTGACCGGAGCGTTTTGAGCCGTCCATGATAAAAATCCCTTCACTGTGAAAACCGCAGCGCTCCAGCAAGGTTTGAATCCTTTCTTCTAACGCCCCCTCTTCCATCGGAGTGAATTTGTTGAATAAAGGCGCTATCACCGTTGGAAACAGCCAGCTCATCAACAGTGAAAAACTGATTAAAATCGCCCAAGCCCAAATCCACCAGGAATCACCTACGCTGTCCATCACCCAAAGAATCAGCGCAAATAACGGCATCCCGATAATCGTCGCTAACCCTAATGACATGGCTTGGTCTTTGAAAAACTGCCCGACCGTGCTTTTATTGAAACCGTATTTTTCTTCAATCACAAAGGTTTGATAAAAACTGGCTGGAATTTCAAACACTGTCATCACTAAAAAAAGAGTCCCGACCGCGCCTAACTGCTTCAACATCGGCGCCAAGTCAAAATCAGCCCATAATTTAAACGCAGTATCAATACCGCCGCCCAAGGTCAGCACTAACAAAAACATAATCCCGATTGCCGACTCCAGATTGCTGAACTTATTTTTTTCGATGGTGTAATCAGCGGCTTTTTGGTGGGTTTCCAGCGGAATGCTGGCTTTAAAAGCTTCAGGCACGGCAGGACGATGATTTAACACATGGGCTTTTTGTCGTGCGGACAGCCAAAACTCGACTATGGAGGAAACAACCAGGAACAGCAAAAAAATTAATGTAAATGAATTCATAGAGTTATAAACGGATAGATTATCAATTAGCCAGACAGATTAGCGAATGCTACACTAATCACGACTTTAATTATAATGGAAACACAACTATGACACAGGATTCTAATAATTTAATCTGGATAGATTTGGAAAT
>CAIQWF010000107.1 GCA_903875455.1 uncultured Pseudomonadota bacterium | reverse complement strand
TATTTCGATTATTGCAAGAGTATCAGATGGTTATATTGACTTAAATGCTTTATGTAAAGCTGGAAATAAAGTACCAGACTGAAGCCCCTATTATCGGCAACATGAGCGTATTGATGAAGTTTGATGATTTTATTGAAGCTGGCAAGAAAGAGTGATCAAAGAACCAAAACAGTTAGCAAAAATTTTAGGGCTAAATTTTAATCAGCCAGAACTTCTCACTACAGCGTTAACCCATCGTAGCGTAGGTGCAAACAATAATGAACGGCTAGAGTTTTTGGGCGATTCCATTTTAGGCTTTGTGATCGCCCAAAAGCTGTATGACTCTTTCCCCACCGCTAGTGAAGGAGCGTTAAGCCGCTTAAGAGCCAGTTTAGTAAATCAGGACTCTTTGGCGACTCTGGCCAGAAAGCACAATCTTGGCGATTATCTGATTTTAGGCTCTGGTGAACTCAAAAGCGGCGGTTTTCGCCGTGATTCCATTCTGTCGGATGCGTTGGAGGCCATTATCGGCGCATTATTTATAGATCAGGGAATTGAAGCCTGCCAAAAATGGATTTTGCTGTTGTTTACTGAAAAGTTTGCAGAATTAACCGCTGATAACTGGAAAAAAGACCCGAAAACCCAATTACAGGAATTGATGCAAGCACGTGGAATCGAATTGCCTGAATATCAATTGGTATCAATGTCTGGTTTACCGCACGCCCAGTCTTTTAAAATCACTTGCCGTACCCGCTTGATTGATAAAGTCTGTATCGGTTCGGGGGCATCGCGTAAAAAAGCCGAACAATCAGCCGCTGAACAAATGCTTATCTTATTACAACAGGAAAAAATATGAACTGTGGCTATGTTGCTTTAGTTGGCCGTCCTAATGTAGGCAAATCAACCTTAATGAATCACTTGTTAGGGCAAAAAATCAGCATTACCTCCAGAAAGCCACAAACTACCCGACACCAGATTTTAGGTATCAGCACGAATGAGCAAGGGCAGGCCATTTATATGGATACGCCTGGAATGCACCAAAGTGAAAAACGCGCGTTGAATCGCTATCTGAATCGCACCGCAGATACTACTTTATTAGGCGTCGATGTGGTGGTGTGGTTAATTGATGGATTGTTTTTTCAGGATTTTGATGAAGAAATTATTAAAAAACTGGAAAGAGCGAAATTACCGGTTATTTTGGCGGTTAATAAAGTTGATAAAGTGAAAGACAAGGCCAAAATGATGGCGTTTTTTTCCGAAGCACAGCAACGCTACCCTTTTGCAGAGATTATTCCGGTTTCGGCTTTGAAAAGAACCAATCTGGAAAAACTGGAAACGGCGATTATGTCTCTGTTGCCAGAACGGGAGAATATTTATCCAGAAGATCAAATCACCGACAGAAGCGAACGATTTTTAGCCGCCGAGATTGTGCGGGAAAAACTCACACGGCGGTTGGGCGATGAGCTGCCTTACGCTTTAACGGTGGAAATTGAACGCTACGAAGATTTACCCGGCATCAGCAAAATTTACGCCATTATCTGGGTAGAGCGCGATAGCCAAAAAAATATTGTGATTGGCAAAGACGGCGAAATGTTGAAAAAAGTCGGTACGGACGCACGACACGATATTGAAAAACTGATTGATAAAAAAGTCTATTTGCAATTGTGGGTGAAAGTGAAATCCGGTTGGTCGGACAGCGAACGGGCTTTGCAAAGTTTGGGATTTGGAGATATTTAAAAATGGTTACGGAAAAACAACAGATTTTATTAGGGGTCAATATTGACCACGTTGCCACATTGCGACAAGCAAGGGGCAGTGCTTATCCTGAACCTGTACAAGCCGCATTAGTTGCTGAGCAGGCAGGCGCAGATGGCATCACCGCGCATTTGCGTGAAGACCGCCGTCATATTCAGGACCGCGACATTTTTCTGCTGAAAGAAATGCTTCACACCCGTTTGAATTTTGAAATGGGCGTGACTGGCGAAATGCTGGGAATTGCCTGTAAAGTCAAGCCTTACGCTTGCTGTTTAGTGCCCGAAAAACGTGCTGAACTGACAACTGAAGGAGGCTTAGATGTTGCTGCACAGCTTGAAAAAATGACAGCAGCCTGTAGCAGATTAGCCGATGCTGGCATTGAAGTTTCTTTGTTTATTGACCCTGAAGAGAAACAAATTGATGCGGTAGTTGCTGCCGGTGCGCCGGTGATTGAATTGCATACTGGCGCGTATGCGGATGCAAAAACACCTGCTTTACAACAGCAAGAGTTAGCTCGAATTCAACAGGCAGCCGCTTATGCTCACCAGTGCGGCTTACAAGTGAATGCCGGACATGGTTTGACTTTTTATAATGTTGAGGCGATTTGTAAAGTTCCACAAATTGTTGAGTTGAATATTGGGCATTTTTTAATTGCGCAGGCGGTGTTTTCGGGCTTGGCGCAATCGGTTAGTCAAATGAAAATGATTATGCGGCAAGCCAGGGCAAGTTTATAGTTTTGCCCAAATTTATCTATAAGGTATGCGACATGTCAAACACAGCAGAAAAGTTGAAAATCAGCCTTGATGATTATTTGGCAGGTGAACTCATCAGTGAGATTAAACACGAATATATTAATGGCGAAGTGTTTGCGATGGCAGGCGCAAGGCGGGCGCACAATATTATTGCGCGTAACTTTATAGGGCTTTTATTTAATCATCTACGCGGCACACCGTGTCAAGTGTTTGGCTCGGATATGAAAGTGGGAGTTTTAACCGAATCCGATGACTGTTTTTATTATCCTGATGTGCAGGTGAGTTGCGAACAAAACGGCAATGAGAATTACAATGCCGAGCCGAAATTGATTATTGAGATTTTGTCGGACTCGACCGAGCGCAAAGACAGAGCCGAGAAGTTTTATGATTACCGAAAACTGGGCAGTTTGGAAGAGTATGTTTTAGTGGCGCAGGATTGTATGCGAGTGGAGATTTATCGGCGGCGCACGGGGTGGGATTTGGAGTTGTTAAAAGAAGGGGATAGTTTTCAGTTGGAATCTGTAGAACTCAATTTAACGGTAGCGGATGTTTATCAGGCTGTTGAGTTATTTTATCGCAATTAGTTTTTAGAAAGGAAAAGTCAAATGAACTATGATGTAATCGCTTTGGCGTGTGAACAGTTAAGTTATAGAGATAAATTACGTCTTGCACAATTATTGATACAGCTTGCTAGAAAAGAAGAAGAAAATACTAATCCTCAAAATAGAGTTGAAGAAAAAAGCTCTGGAAAAACAAACAACAAAGAAAGCACTCCAAAAAATATAAACACTATCGAATATATTATGGAAAGACTTTCTAAATTAAAGCCTGTCAAAAGAAAATCATTAATCAATTCGATTAATGCCATGTTTCAATTCCAAGGAGGAATTTCTGAAATCGACATAGAGAAAATAATTTCTGAATTACAAAAGCGTAAATTTATAAGAATTGAACAAAATAGTGTTATTTACTTATAACAGTTTGGGTTTACCTCATAGCTCGTAAGCTGGGTTGACTGACAACGAAAACAGCGCATCACTTGGCAAATGCAAAAAAGGAAAACACCATGCAAATCATCATCAACGACGAACTGATTAACGAAGCCATCAACAAAACCGGCCTGGATGCGTCTAATGTACTGGAAAAAGCCTTAAAACTATTGCTTGGCTTAGAACTTCCAGCTTCAACAACGGATAAGCAAATTAATCACTGGGCAAAAATTGGCAAAATTGCAGAAGAAAATCCTGATTTAAGTTTTGAATTTATCCAATCTGTGCTCGAAGCAAGACAAGAAGCTTTAAACGGTAAAGTTGAACCTTATTCATTCGGCTAATATGCAAATCGTTCAAACTACCTGCTTTAAAAAGGCGGTCAAAAAACTCAATGCCAAACAAAAATCAGAACTTGACCAAGCTGTAAAAACGATTGCGGATAATCCTTATGCGGGTGAACAAAAGAAAGGCGATTTGGATTTTTTGCGAGTCTATAAATTTCGCATGAACAACCAACTAACTTTGCTCGCATACAGCTATGAAGAACAAATAATCACCCTGACTTTATTAGATGTCGGCAGCCATGAAAATTTTTATCGTGATATAAAACGTTCCGTATAATTAAAAATAAATCTACTTAAGCATTTTATTTAAAAAGGAAAGTATAAGTGTTTGAATTAATAAAAAGTGGCGGCTGGCTAATGGTTCCGCTGATTTTATGCTCCATTACTTCGATGGCCATTATTGGTGAACGATTTTGGTCATTGCAACGCAAAAAAGTATTGCCGCCACAACTTATCCCGCAAATTTGGCAACTCGCGCAAAACAATCAAATCAATGACAGCACGATTCGGCAACTGCGTGCCAATTCACCGCTAGGGATTGTTTTAGCGGCGGGGCTTATCAATCGCAATCACGGCCGCGAAATCATGAAAACCAGTATTGAGGAAACTGGTCGGCAAGTGGTACATGAGCTAGAACGATTTTTAAATACATTAGGAACTATCGCACTGATTAGTCCCTATTTAGGCTTATTGGGAACAGTCACCGGCATTATTGAAATATTCTCGGCAATGGGGGCGAACGGCCTAGGAAATCCCGCCGTTTTGGCCAGTGGCATTGGCATCGCTTTAATCACAACGGCAGCCGGCTTGGTTGTGGCAATTCCCAGCGTATTTTTTCACCGCTATTTTGAACGCCTGATTGACGGCTATGTTTTAAAAATGGAAGAAGAATCACTAAAACTGATTGACATCATTCACGGTGACAGAGAGAGAGACGATGGACTTTCGTCGAAATAAACGCAGTCGCTCTTCAGTCGAAATTAATTTCATTCCGATGATTGACGTGCTGTTGGTTTTGTTGATTTTCTTTATCGTCACCACCACCTTCACTCATGAAACCGGCATTAACATTAATTTGCCGGAAGCAAAAGGTGAACCTGCCGCTGAAACGGATAGCAAAGCCATCACCTTGTTGATTGATAAGCAGGGTAATTATTTTGTTTCGACATCGGAAAAAGAAAGTGGCAGGAAACTCGACTCTGACAATTTGAAGCAGGAGCTGGCAACCATCATGGGAAATTCGCCGCAGACACCTTTCATCATCAGCGCGGATGGATTAACTCCGCACCAGGCGGTGATTAAAGCTCTGGATTTGGCTAGCCAGGTTGGATTTAAACATATTGCCTTTGCCACTAAAGAGCCGGAACCTGCGCCATGATAAAAAAAATTCTCAATCGTTGGGCACGTTTTGTCTGGTACGAAGACGTTTTTATTGCTACCTGGCTGACTGCCTTTACCATGTTGTTTATTGATATTGCCAGATTTCGGCGTTTTTTATATCGAAAGAACATTTTAAAAACCATCACCCTGCCCTGCCCTGTTATCATTGTTGGCAATATCAGTGTAGGCGGAACTGGCAAAACACCGCTGGTAATTGAACTGGCAAAACAATTACAACAAGCTGGCTATCGTCCTGGCATTATCAGTCGTGGCTATGGGGGTAAAAATTGCGGAGCTGTTGCCGTGACTGCAAACAGCAGCCCAATACAGGTTGGAGATGAGCCGATATTAATCGCTAAAAAATCCGCTTGTCCGGTGGCTATTGCGACCAAGCGGGCGGAAGCTGCGCAATTATTGTTGAATCAAACCGACTGCAATATCATCTTATCGGATGATGGCTTACAGCATTACGCCTTAAAACGCAATATTGAAATTGCGGTAGTGGATGGCGAAAGACGGTTTGGGAATAACAACTGTCTGCCCGGCGGGCCATTGCGTGAACCGTTGGAGCGGTTAAATGAAGTAGATTTTATTATCGTCAACGGCACAGCACAGGAAGAGCGAGAAATTCCTATGTCGATAACCGCAGACATCGCAATTAACTTGAAGACCGGCGCAAAAAAAACGCTGACTGAATTTAAAGGACAAAATTGCCATGCCATTGCGGGTATTGGTAATCCTGAGCGATTTTTTAACTTGTTGACGGCGCAGGGATTAGAAACGCAAAATCATCCGTTTCCCGATCATCATCTTTTCAAAGCGAAACAAATCAACTTTAAAGACTCATTGCCGATATTGATGACTGAAAAAGATGCGGTGAAATGTACTGAATTTGCCACTGACAAACATTGGTACGTGCCCATTTCTGCGCATTTACCCGAATCTTTTTTTCAAAAACTCCTTAACTTATTGAAACAAAAAACATAATGGATAAAAAACTTCTTGATATTCTCGCCTGCCCATTGTGCAAAAGCTCGTTAATTTATCGTGCAGAGCAACAGGAGCTGATTTGCAAAGCTGATGGCCTAGCTTTTCCGATTCGTGATGAAATTCCGGTGATGCTGGAAGAGGAAGCCCGGACATTGTCGCAAGATGAAATGGATGCGCTGCACAAATGAAAACCTGCTTCAAGGTTGTAATTCCTGCCCGTTACGGCTCAACCCGTTTACCCGGTAAGCCGTTATTGGAAATTGCCGGAAAACCAATGATTGCGCATGTCTGTCAACGTGCTTTAGAAGCACAAGCAGAGGAAGTGGTGGTGGCAACTGACGACGAACGCATTTTTACAGCTGTGACAAATTTAGGTATTCAGGTGGTAATGACTGACCCGCAACATCAAAGCGGCACAGAAAGAATTGCCCAGGTTGCGGCAGAGTTTGGCTGGCATGAAGACGAAATTATCGTTAATTTGCAAGGTGATGAGCCGTTAATTCCATCTCCGTACATTAAAAATGTCGCCTCCGCTTTAGCTGGACAGACAAAAGCAGAAATTGCCACTTTAGCTGCGGAAATTAAGGATACCGATGAGATTTTTAATCCAAATGCGGTAAAAGTTGTTACAGATAAACACGATTATGCCTTGTATTTCAGTCGTGCACCAATCCCCTGGTGTCGCGCCAGTTTTGGCAGTGATGAAAAAATCGTCACCACTTCGATACCTTATCTTCGGCATATTGGCATGTATGCTTACACGGTCGGTTTTTTAAAGCGTTATTGTTTATGGCAAACTTCGCCGCTGGAAGGGATTGAGTCTTTGGAGCAACTACGGATTTTATGGCATGGTGAAAGCGTGTTAGTCAAAACTGTTGCCGAAACACCGCCTGCCGGAGTTGACACTTTAGAGGATTTGGAGCGAGTACATAAATTCTTAATCTCCTAAATCGGTATTACATCGCCGTTAATTTAGCTTATGAAACATCTCATTCTAAAAGAAAACAGGAATTACTCTTTCGCTGATTATTTTGATTTAAGTTATTCAACCAAAGATATTATTGCTGAATTAGGTTACCAGTTTAACCTGGAAAAATTAGCGTTACCGAATTATGCCGTTGATAATCAAGGTATTATTCAACTAAAAGAAAGTCTATATAAAAAGCTCCCGCATATTTCCTTAAATTCTGAAATGGCAAAGCGGGAATTCTTAATTTCGCCACTTTTATTTTTACTGTTGGATTATGTCGAATTTGATATTAATGTTGAATACACCATTAATGTCAATGACAAACTCAAAGGTAACATCGATTATTTATTAAGCTCTGCCCAGAGCTTCATCGTTGTAGAAGCTAAAAATGCTGATTTAGAAAAAGGATTTACCCAATTAGCTGCAGAATTAATCGGATTCTCTCAATATAATGAAGACAGCAAGGATTTGCTATATGGCGCTGTGACAGTTGGCAATATTTGGCAATTCGGTTTGCTTGATGCAAAAAATAAAACTCTGCATAAAGATATTGACGCATTTTTAGTCCCGGCTGATTTGGAAAAATTATTTTCCGTATTATTAGGGATATTGAAAGCCGCCTAGTTTAAAATAACAGGATTTGACAGAACCCACTAACCTCAGTAACTTAAGCCCTTTTTTATTTTACTCACACCTTCTCAAGAGTCGTTCATGGAACAATTTCAACGTATCAGCCGTTTACCTCCTTATGTTTTTGGTATTGTCACCGATTTAAAAGCCAAAGCCCGCGCCGCCGGTGAAGATATTATTGATTTTGGCATGGGCAATCCCGACCAGCCGACCCCTGACCACATTGTGAAAAAAATGCTGGAGACGGTAGAACGAGGTGATACCCATCGTTATTCGGTTTCCAAAGGTATTCCCAGATTACGCAAGGCCATTTGTGACTGGTATAAAAAACGGTTTGATGTGGATTTAAGCCCCGAAAACGAGGCGATTGTTACCATTGGCTCAAAAGAAGGTCTGGCGCATCTGGCTTTAGCAACTTTAGGACCGGGCGATATAGTGCTGGTGCCGAACCCGGCTTACCCTATTCATCCTTATGGCGTGGTGATTGCAGGAGCTGACGTGCGCCATGTCCCATTAGTTGAAGGCGTGGATTTTTTTGCCGAATTGCATAACGCCATTATTGATTCCTGGCCAAAGCCAAAAATGTTGATTTTGAATTTTCCCGGCAATCCCACCAGTCAATGTGTGGAACTGGATTTCTTTGAAAAAATCATCGCCGTTGCCAAAGAACATAATATTTGGGTAGTGCATGACTTGGCTTACGTTGACATTGTGTTTGATGGTTACAAAGCCCCGTCCATTTTGCAGGTTGAAGGCGCGAAAGACATTGCGGTAGAATTTTTCACCTTGTCAAAAAGCTATAACATGCCGGGCTGGCGGGTCGGATTTATGTGCGGCAATAAAGAATTAGTCGCAGCACTCACCAAAATAAAATCTTATCTCGATTACGGTACATTCACGCCGATTCAGGTTGCGGCGATTCAAGCTTTGGAAGGCCCGCAAGAATGCGTAGCCGAAATTTGCGAAATGTACAAAAGTCGCCGTGACGTACTGTGTGATGGATTGAATGCAATCGGTTGGACTGTGGAAAAACCCAAGGCTACCATGTTTGTCTGGGCGCCGATTCCCGAAGCTTATAAAGCGATGGGCTCACTGGAATTTTGCAAAAAAATGATTAACGAAGCCAAAGTTGCAGTTTCTCCGGGGGTGGGATTTGGCCAGCATGGTGATGACCACGTCAGATTCAGCTTAATCGAAAACGAACACAGAACCCGTCAAGCCCTGCGCGGCATTAAGGCGATGTTTAAGAAAGACGGTCTTATCTAAAGCTAATGAGCAGTTATCAACATATTTTAATCGCCTGTGATTATTCGGTGCAAAGTCTACAGGTGGCGTTAAAAGCTAAAACTCTAGCCGAACAGCAGCAGGCAAAATTAAGTCTGCTGCATGTGCTGGATAATATCGCTATGCCTGATACTGCTTACGGTACGGTAATTTCGCTGGATAAAACTTCAGACAATTGGCATCTGGAGCAGGAAAAAAACAAGTTAGCCGAATTTGCGCAACAGCTGGAGATTCCTCAAGGCAATTGCTGGTTAATCTGGGGCTTGCCAAAGCAGGAAATTGTGCAGCTGGCACAGGAACAGGCCGTTGATTTAATTGTAGTCGGTTCACATGGCCGACACGGACTGGCTTTATTGCTGGGGTCAACCGCAAACGCAGTGCTGCATCATGCAAAATGTGATGTGTTAGCGGTGCGTTTGCAGGACGACTAAAATTTAAGCTTCTGAGTTTTGATTTTGTTCTGTCTCTGACACTGGAGCCGCTTTATTAGTTGGAATACGGCGTTTGCCGATATTCTTCTTATCGCGCAACCGCACTTTCACTTTTTTCGTTTCCGCTTTTTTCGCTTCAACTTTCTTTTTTGCCAGCGCGGCTTTACCGGATGCTTTCAGTTTTTTCGGGCCTTTATAACTGCCTTCCAGTTCTTCGACAATCCGCCGCTCCAGACGCTGATTCAAATAGCGCTCTATCCCAACCATCAAATTCCATTCATTGGAGTTGATTAAGGAAATCGCCAAACCTTGTGCCTCAGCGCGTCCGGTTCTGCCAATCCGGTGCACATAGCTGTTGGCATTTCGGGCCATGTCAAAATTAATCACCAGCTGAATTTCATCGATATCCAAACCGCGAGCTGCTAAATCTGTCGCAATGAGCACATTAATCGCGCCCTTGCGATACAACGCCATCACCCGGTTACGCTCTGACTGATCCATATCACCATGCAGAACATTGATGCGCAATTTACCGCCCCGTAGTTTTTCACTCAAGGCTTCTGCCTGCACTTTGGTGTTGGTAAAAACCAGAGCCTTTTTATATTTTTCATGGTTTAGCAACCACAATAACAGCTTCTTTTTGTGCTCGGTATCATCACAGGGGATGATTTGTTGCTGAATATTCGTGTGCTGATTAGTTCTGAAATGATGAATTTCAACTGTTTCAGGATTGCGCAATAAATCTTTTGCCACCCGCAGCACACCAGCCGTCAAAGTTGCAGAAAACAGCAGGGTTTGCCGTTGCAGATTACAATGCTCTGCAATTTCCAGCACATCGGGGCTAAAGCCCATATCCAGCATTCGATCCGCTTCATCCAGAATCAAAAACTTTAATTCATCAAAGTTCGCCACATCCTGATTTAGATGCTCCAGTAGCCGCCCCGGCGTTGCAACCAAAACAGCCGGAGTTCTGCGTAACAGGGACTGCTGTTTTTTAAAATCCTCGCTGCCGGTAATCATGCCGACTTCCAAATCCGTTTCTGCGATTAACTGGCTGCATACTGCGGCAATTTGCTGTGCTAATTCGCGCGTGGGGGCGAGAATCAACATTTGGATGCCGTATTTTTTTCCTGAGTCCTGAAGTAATTTTTCCAGACACGGCAACAAAAAAGCCGCCGTTTTACCACTGCCGGTTTGGGCGCTGACCAGTAAATCTTTGCCGGTCAAAGCCAGGGGAATCGCAGCATTCTGCACTGGCGTAGCTTCCTGATAGGCGAGTTTGTCAATGGCGGCAAGCAAATGCCGATTGGTTAATAAAGAGGCGAGTGGCGGCAACAGGTTTTCTGTGGTTGAGTCTTCCATTATCGGATTTTGTGCAAAGAAGTGATGAAAAAAGAAAAAGCGGTTCAAAATCACCGGGCTTATTGTTGTCCGGCAAAAACAATGAATAAAGCTTAAATTTATGATGAGCGGTATTATAAACGATGACAGCAGGATTTTATGGCATCACTGGTGATTAAAATGCTGACTAACGCTTTAACTTTGTTTTTATCAATGACTTAAAACGTGTAAATATCAATACTAAGCTATTGGATATATAATCGTTAATATTGATTAAATATCCCTCTGTGTTGGCAGAGAAAAAATGTAACCGCTTGAGAGCTTATGATCTGGAACGCCATTGGCAAAAAAATCAACTATCTGATTTTGCTGGGTTTAACCAAAACAGTAAAACTGATTGTGCATCTTTTTTTTAAAGATGCTGAGCTTTTTTTGCAACATTATCCGCTGTTGACCGCAGAACCCGGTGCGGCGTGGCATTATTTCAGATTAAGTGTCGGGGAAATTATTGAATACAGTTCGGCGAAAAAACCTTTACTGATTAAACTAGCCTTTACTTTTTCAATGCTTGTCGGTTTGGCTGTGCTGAGTTTAGGGGGAGTTATCAATTTTAATCAGGCCCAAATTCTGCAAAACCAGGCAAACCAGTTCAACATGATTCTGGCAGCGCAAACCGCACACACATTGGAATCACCGCTGCTGCTGAATAATAAGCCGGAGATGGAAATTATTATCGCCAATGTCATGAAAGAAAAAAGTATTGCCAGTGCCAGCATTTACGCCAGTAATTATTCACTGGTTAAAACTTACGGCAGTAATAACACTGCCCCTTTTCCTGCTAAAAAAATTGAATACAGTCAGGAAAATGCCGATTTTAATGCCGCACTTGATAATATGCTTGGCAAAGTTAATCGCATGACCCGCTACACCGTGCCGATTAGACTTGATGATTTAACAGTTGGCTATTTATCGTTAACCTTTGATTATTCCAGTCTGGAAATAATTAGATTAAAAACACTATCAACCATTATCATTGTTACCTTGACGGTATTAGTGATTGCCATGATCGGGGCATTTTATGTTAGCAGCCTGTTATTTAAGTCGATTAGTGATGTTTTAACCGCTAAGGAAATTGGCCAGAAAATAAATCTGAACGAGGATAAACATAATCCCGCCAATAAATATCAGCGCAAGGATGAATTGCAAGCCTTCATGGAATCAATGAATCAGATGAGCAAAGGTAAAGGACTGCTGCAAAAAGACAAGGTGGAAGCGTTTTTTTCCCATTATGTATCAACGCAGGAGGCGACAAAAGATCTTGATGCCATTGAAAGTGTCAAATTAGGCGGCGAGCATGTGATGGCAAGCGTTTTTTTTGCTGATATTGTCGGCTTCACCAGTTTGTCAGAGTCGTTAAATCCGCAGGAAATCAGTGATTTGTTAAATGTCTATTTTTCCAAAATCGTGGAAGTGGTGAATTTTTGCCATGGCCGTGTCGATAAGTTTATTGGTGACTGTGCCATGGTAGTGTTCGGCGTTCCTGAAAAAAATCCACAACATGGCTTTAGTTGCGTGGCTTGCGGCTGGATGATTTTGCAGTTGATTGAACAGCTTAATGATAAACGTGAAGCTGAAGGGCTGGTAACGGTAGAATTTCGGATTGGTGCAAATAGCGGGATGATGCTGGCAGGTAATATGGGTTCTACAGAGCGGATGGAATATACCGTGGTGGGCGATTCTGTGAATTTAGCCTCAAGGTTATCAGGCACCGGAGAGCCGGGCGAGTTGATTATCACCGAAGATGTTTGTGTGGAGCAGGGACTTGAAGATTCGGTACTGACGGAAGAAAAGGATTTGATTAAGTTACGCGGCAAAAAGCTGCCGGTCAAAATCTTGAATGTAAAGGATATTCTCACTCCTTTTAAAGAACAAATGTTAAATGAAATCCCGCGCATTATTGCGGGTGAAGTAAAGAAAATAAACTAAAAGAACGGCAGTTTTTCAGCTTAAATCCCAGCCGAAAACTGTATTTGCATGAACATGATGTTTCAGGGATTTTACTGAATCAATCAAACCTGTTTTGCTCTATGACCACTACAACTATTAACTACATTGATACGCCCGAAAAATTAACCCGGTTATGTGAACAAATTTCACAGCAGCCTTGGATTGCGTTGGATACTGAATTTCTACGGGAAAAAACCTATTATCCGGTTTTTTGTTTGTTGCAAATTGCCACACCGGACTGGGTGGCGTGTGTTGATCCTTTGGTGCTGAAAGATTTAACCCCTCTGTTTGAGGCAATTTACAATCCGGCGATTATCAAGGTTTTTCATGCTTGTCGTCAGGATTTGGAGATTTTTTATCAAATTGTCGGAAAAGTCCCGGAACCGATTTTTGATACGCAAATTGCCGCGCCGCTGTTGGGAATTCAGGAAAACCCAGGCTATGCGATGCTGGTGTCTACTTTTTTGAATATCAATCTTTCCAAAGCGCATACCCGCACCGATTGGAGCACCCGCCCCTTGAGTGCAGAACAGCTGGAATATGCAGCCGATGATGTTATTTATCTGTGCCAGATCTATGAAATCATGCGTGACAAATTGATGGCGTTAGGCCGGTTTGACTGGTTGATAGAAGATTTTAAATTATTGAATAATGCTGAACTTTATCAAATCCCACCGGAAAAAGCCTGGCTGAAAGTAAAAGGTAAAAACAAACTAACCGGGCGGCAGTTGTCGATTGTGCAGGCCGTTACTCAATGGCGTGAGCAAACTGCGCAAAAAGAAGACAAGCCGCGCTCGTGGTTGTTGCGTGATGAAATGTTATTGGAACTCGCCAAACTGCAACCGACAACGCCTACAGAATTGGCGGCAGTGCGAGGTATGAATGAAAAAACCGTGCAGCGTTATGGCAAAGTGATAAGCCAGTTGATTAGTGAGGCAAAACAGCGTCCGCCCTTGACAGCCGATGATAAGGTTGTTTCAGCGAAAAAGACTCAGCAGCAGGAAGCGATACTGGATGTGTTGACCGCGATTGTGCGGATCAGGGCTGAAGAAAACTCTTTAAACCCGATAATTTTGGCGCCACGCAAAGAGCTGGAAAAGCTGTTACAGGATGATCCTGAATGTCAGTTATTAAGCGGTTGGCGACATACCATGGCCGGGCGCGAACTGCAAGGGTTGTTGCTGGGTGAATACGCGCTAACCTTGCAGGATGGTACAGTAAATACGACCAAGATTTAACGTTGGTACATAAGCTCTGAAATGTAGGGAGGGCAAACGTTTTACCCTCTCTAAACTTGATGAAACTAAATCTAATCAGCACAAATTGTTGCTTTAGACGTAAGATTAGCTGCATTGGTTGCCACTACGGTGTAACAGGCATTTTTATCATTATTAAGGTTGGCACTTGCACTGTAAGGACTAGTAGATGTTATTCCATTTTTACTAGTATCAGGAGTGCAAGTTCCTGAATTTGCGGCGCAGGAATAAACCGTATAGGTAACACCAGATTGTGCAGTCCAAGATATCTTTACAGTTGAGTTACTTCCACTACCGTCTGAAATAGTTTTACTAAGACTAGGCGTTGTAGGTGCACTGGAAGTTCCTGAAGTGCCTGAGCTAGAAGTTCCTGAAGTGCCTGAGCTAGAAGTTCCTGAAGTGCCTGAGCTAGAAGTTCCTGAAGTGCCTGAGCTAGAAGTTCCTGAAGTGCCTGAGCT
>CAIQWF010000106.1 GCA_903875455.1 uncultured Pseudomonadota bacterium | reverse complement strand
CTGGCGTTTAACCAGAAGTCCGAGCCGAGCTAAATTTTTGTCATGTACAGAGGTTGGTAGCTACATTTTCCTCTGAATTTAAGATTTCCTCTATTTTTAAAAACTGTCCGAACTATTGTAATTTTAACGATGTTGCCAGAGATAGTTTGGATCAATGGATTTATTTTTTAAAAAATGAGGATGTGAAAGATAATTTTAAAGCCAAAGGATTGGATAAGGCCAAAGAGGTTTTGGATTATTTAAAGTATTCTGATGAGGAAAAAAGGGAATATGAAAATTATAAAGAGTCGTTGCATTATCAGGCCAGCATGTATGAGTCCACGTATGTTATTGGAAAGATTGAGGGGAAAGCAGAAGGAAAAATGGAAACCAAAATGGAGATTGCAAAGGCGTTAAAAGCTCAGAATGTGGCGATAGAGATTATTTTGGCGACAACGGGTTTAACGCTGGAGGATTTTGGGCGGTTAAATTAAGCAAAGTTTGCAGGCGTTTTTAATTGGTTGAGAGCAGGCAATGAAAAAGTTATTTTCGGTTTTTGTTTTGGGTTGTGCGGGATTGCAGCCGTTGTATGCGGATGAGTTGAGTGACGCGGTTGCTAAACATCAACAGGCTTGCGATAAAGAGGATGCGTCAAGTTGCAATGAACTTGGTGTGGCTTACTATAAAAAAGGCAAATATAGTGAGGCAGAAACCTTTATTCAGAAAGGTTTAGAGATTAGGACAAAAAACTTGGGCGATGAAAACGATACTGTGGCTCTGAGCTTAAACAATTTGGCAGTGGTTTATCAAGCTCAAGGGAAATATCAGCAAGCCAATGAGTTATTTGAAAAAAGCCTGATAATGTCCAAAAAACTAGCTGAAAAAAAGTTTGGACAAAATCACCTTAGCTTTGCAGAAAGTTTAAACGAATTGGCCATGTTTTATTGGGGGCATGGAAAATATGAACAGGCGCGGCAATTGTATGAGCAAAGCCTGGAAATTAAAGAAAATATCTTAGGCTCAGAACATCTGGAAGTTGCAAAAAATTTAAACAATTTAGCTTTGGTTTACGATGAACAGAATCAATATGAACTGGCAGAATCTTTATATCAACGCAGCTTAATTGTTCAGGAAAAAGCATTAGGAAAAGATCATCCTGAAGTTACAGTGGCATTAAACAATTTGGCAAGTTCTTATAGAGATCAAGGTAAATATCAGCAAGCAGAGGTGCTTTATCAACGCAGTCTGGCAATTCACGAGAAAAACGCAAACAAAGACCTTTTTCGGTTATCTATGACTTTGGGGCATTTAGGTGTTCTTTACGCCATTCAGGCAAAGTATGAGCAAGCGGAGCCTTTATTACAACGCTGCTTAAAAATTGAAGAGCAAATATTCTCTAAAAATGACCCACATATAGCAAGCAGCTTGGTTAGTTTAGCAGAGCTTTACCAAGCGCAAGGTAAGTATGAGCTGGCAGAACCTCTTTTGCTACGCGGTCTAGCCAGTTTAGAAAAAGTCTTAGGCAAAAATCACCCTGATGTTGCTAACAGCTTACAAAAATTAGCAGACTTATATAGCGACCAAGGAAAATATGCTGAGGCTGAGTTTTTGGTACAACGAAGTTTAACCATTAATGAAAAAGTATTCGGAGAGAATCATCCAAGTATTGCAAGGGATTTAAATCACTTGGCCGTGATTTATGGACGACAAGGCCGGTTTGAAAAAGCAGAGCCTTTGTTGCAAAGAAGTTTAGCCATTAAAGAAAAAACATTAGGTGAAAACCATCCTGAAATTGCCAATACTTTAGATAACCTGGCAGCCTTTTATAAAGGAACTTCAGAGCAGGCACAGGTTGAGCCTTTGATAGTAAGGAGTTTAGAAATAAGGAAGAATGCTTTTGGGGAAAACCATCCTTATGTTGCGGGCAGTCTAAGGAGGTTAGCAGGTGTTTATGAAATAAAGGGGGATTATGCAGAGGCTGAAAATTTGTTGCAAAGGAGTTTAGCCATTATAGAAAAAACTTTTGATAAAACACACCCCTCAGTTGTACATGAGTTAGGTGCTTTGGTTCATATTTATCTGGTGCAAAACAAATATGAACAAGCCACTGCTATATTTGAGAGAAGCTTACGGCTTACTAATCGAAACTTAGAACATTGGTTGTGGGGAGCGGGAGAAAAAACCCGTCAGTCTTATCTACAAAAAGAAGAATATGCCAGAGATGCTTATTTAAGTTTTTATAGTTTTCTCCATTTGTCCGAAGAGGCTTTTTATTTCTCGCTATCTCGTAAAGGCTTGTTACTCCGCATATCCTCAGAAATAAATGTGTTGACTAAACAAAGTAACAATCCTGAAGTCCAAAAGCAGGCGGCAGAATTTAATTCTTTAAAAGCACAGTTAGCCAGTTTGTCTTTTTCTGATAAACCAGAGGATAGAGGCAAAACCAAAGATTTAGAAGAACAAGCCAATAATTTGGAAAGGGAGCTGACTCAAAAAATTGCGACTTTCAAACGCACTAAAACCAACGTGTCACCACAAGAAGTATTGGACAAACTGGAATCAGACCAAGCAATGGTTGATTTTCTTGTTTATAAAGAACGTGATCTAAAGACGAATAAAGAAAAAACTGAACAAGCGATTGTTTTGGTCGCTGACAAGAAACAAGGCATCAAGCTAATCAAACTGGGTGAGTTAGCCCCAATTAGCGAGACCATTAAAACCTATCGGCAAACCATTTTACCGACTCCACAAGGTCAACTGGCAAATCGGGAAGACGTTTTAAAACCGGCCAGCCAAAAACTGTATCAGTTAATCTGGCAGCCGCTTTTACCCCATATAGCCAACAAAAAGCAGATTTACTTAGTCCCGGACGGCATTCTGAATCTTTTCCCTTTCAAAGCCTTGCAAGATGAAAAAGGGCATTATTTAGCCGAAAAACAGCAGATTACCTTGCTTTCCTCTGCCAGAGATATTGTGTTGCCGCCATTAGAAGCAAAAACGAACGACGCGGCTATTTTCGCAGCCCCTGTTTTTGGAAACAAAGACGATAAAACCAGCAATATTACTACCCGAAGCGTGGTAAAAAACAGACAGGACGTTAATTTTGAGCCACTCGACGGTGCGGAACTGGAAGGCAAAACGCTTAGCAACTTGATTAAACCCAAGCAGCCTATCCAGCTTTTTCAAGGTCAACAAGCCAGCGAAGCCGAAGTTGCCAAAATGAAATCCCCTCGTTTTCTACACTTCGCCACACACGGATTTTTTTTAGAAATTTTGCCACCAGCTCCCGAAAATCCTGCTATGCACGGATTGATGCAAGAGGATACCAAAAAAAACCAACTTATCGAAAATCCTTTAACCCGCTCAGGATTAGCATTAACTGGTGCAAACTTCGGTATAAAAGGCCAAAAACAAGCTGACGGCACAGACGGCATTTTAACGGCACTGGAAGTTTTGGGGTTGAATCTGGAAGGCACGGATTTAGTCACCCTGTCCGCTTGTGAAACCGGCGTGGGTGATATTCAGGTCGGTGAAGGCGTTTACAGCTTGAACCGCGCTTTTCAGGAAGCGGGGGCTAAAAACGTGTTATCAACCCTTTGGAGCGTTGCGGATGAACAGACGCAACAATTCATGCAGAACTTTTACACGTTAGTTTTGAATGGTAAAACGCCACAACAGGCCTTGCAGGAAACCCAGTTAAAATTCATCAACAACAAAACCTTAAAAGACCCGTTTTTCTGGGCGGCGTTTACCGTGGTCGGGATTTAGGGCGAATTTATGCTTTAGGTTGAGTAATTTTTTTAAAAGTCTATTAAAAACAATTGCTTAAGCTATGATAAACAAGATGGCAACTGGGCTTGACAACCCAATACATCTCAATTAAAACAACTTAACATTTATCCAATAATAAAAACTAAGAGGAAAAAGCATGGACGAGTGGTTATACAGTTTACCGATAGGTTGGATGTCTGTGCTGGTATTCAGCCTTACATTTTTTTTAACGTGGATTACTTATGCCATCGTCAAAATATATGCGGTCGGTGAACGGGCAAAAGCCTTTTCTTCCATTTCCGGCGGCATGTTACCCCCGCTGGGCGTGGTTTATGGTCTGTTTGTCACCATCGTCGCTTCTCAGGTGTGGGCTGACATAGAAAAAGCCAACACTGCGGTTTATCGTGAAGCCAGTGCATTAAGTACCGCCATGTTTATGGCCTCGAGTTTTCCCGGTGAACCTGAAACACGAATCCGTGAACTTATCCACCGGCATATTCAGGAGGCCGTAACCCATGAATGGCCGCAGATGGCGCATCATGCCGTGAATTTAAAAATCACTTCCCAACCGCTGGCAGAAGCCCTGCAACTGGCTCTGAAACTTAGCCCACGCAGTGAAGGGCAGACCACGGCACAGAATGCCATTGTCAGCGCCTTGCAAAATGCTCTGGATGCGCGTCGGCAGCGGATTGTAGTCAGTCTGTCAGAGGTACATTGGGTTAAATGGGTTTGCCTGATTCTGCAAGCGATTTGTACCCTGCTGGCGATTGCGATGATTCACTGCAACAATCGGGTTGCATCTCTCAGCGCCATGGGAATCTTTGCTACAGGTGTAGCCGTGTCAGTGTTAATCATTGTTTCGCATAACAAGCCTTTTGGCGGCCCGCTTGCCGTCTCAATTCTGACATGCTGGCGCAAATTGAGCCGGAGGAAATGCTCAGCCAGACCGAAACCAACCGCGCCATCACCTTAAATCTGACTACATTGCTGCGCTCAGGCAGAAAGGTTATTTCCGACTATCAGGATTTGATTAACCAGAAATCAGCCAACAAATCCTTTACCGCAGAAAAAGTGATTGCGGAAACTTTAAACAATTACGAGGAATCGACCGGACATCCTTTACCCGATGTGGACAAACATTCGGAAGAGGGGATGATGTTGAAAGCTGAGCTGGATGCGATTACCGAAGTCATTAATAATGTCCAGCCTTTAATCAATAACCCCAAGTTAGGGTTTAAAGGTTTTCTGCCAGCTATTTTTGCTTATCGGGTTGCGCAAAGTTTCAACAAAAAAGTCAATAACCTGGCTTATTTAAAGCTAACCGCGCCGCAAGAGCAGGTTATACTCCCTAGCAACATGCCGGACAGTTGGGAAAATCAGGTTATCAAGAAAAAATTCCAGTCACCGACATGGGAAAAAGGCGGATTTATCACCGAAGTGGCAACATTGAACGGTAGAAAGGCTTTTCGGTTGATGATCCCTGAATACTACGATGCGTCATGCCTTCATGCCTGTCATGGTGTGTCCAAAGAAATTACCGATAGTACTGGCAAAAAAATCCAGTCCAGCAAGTGGGATTTGGGAGGGGCGGTGAGTGCGGCAATTTACCTTAAGTAAAGGCGAGGCGGTTTGCGGTGAAATTAACCGGGCTTTTTAATTCTGGCTCTGGCTTCGTTTGAGGCTTGAGCCTGTTTTAATAAAGTCAGTGGATAAAAAGTATCCCGCCAGTAAATTCCGCCCTGTTTCAAGGTGAAAAAAGCTGAGCGCCAGATTGCCCATAGCGTGACAGCGGCAGAAAACGGCAGCATAAAACTGATTTTCCAGCCGGTTTTTGATTGCTCACCGAGATATGCCAGCAAGCCGTGCACCAGCAACAGGGCCATGCCATAACCGATGGCAGCATGAAAAGGCAGGGTGAAGATTGCCAGATAAGGCAGAAAGAAAATGACTTTAAAGATAAAAGTCATGGTACATAATTTCAGCAGCGAATAACTGAGTGCGGCAAAACTGTTTTTCTCAATGCCACGAATCAGGCCTGAAACAGTTTGTTGCCAGCGCACCTGTAGCAAATTTTCGGTATATAACAACTGGCTGCGAAAGCCGTGCAGTTTGACTTCGCGTCCTAGCCCCATATCATCGACAACTTCCAGACGCAGGGTTTCAAAACCGCCGATATGCTGGTAACAGTCGCGACTAATGAGATTAAATGCGCCGACACCTGCAAAACATCGGCTTTCCAGATTGGCAACCAAAAACGGATAAACCGAAATAATCAGAATCAGCCCCATAAACTGGGTAACGCTGTTTTCTGGATAATCGCCGGTCAACAAACGCGGCAAAACCGCCAGGTGATCCCATTGCTGGGCCGCCACGAGTTGCATCACCTGTTTTAAGGCATCGGGCGCGTAAACAACATCGCCGTCGGTGAAAATCAGATAATCGCCGCTGGCCTGCTGTGCCGCCAGGTGCATGGCGTAATTTTTTCCGATCCAATTCTCAGGCAATTCGCGCACATGTAAAACTTTAAGCCGTGCGGAGCTTGCCTGTAGCTGGTCCATAATAACGCCGGTTTGATCGCTTGAGCGGTCATTGACCGCCAGCACTTCAAAATTGGGATAGTCCAGTGCCAGTAAAGAGCTTAAGGCTTTGTGGATCATCTGCTGTTCGTCACGGGCCGGCACGATAATCGACAGTTTTGGATAATCACACAGTGGCGGTAATTGTTTAACGACCTTGCATAATTGATGGTAGCGAAAAAAATGCCATACCACACCGCTGTGCCATCCCCAAAACAGGGCAATAAGCCAACCCGCGACAGCCAGAAAAAACATGGGTTATTTGGAAGTTTTGTGTTTTGCAGATTGAGTGTGTGATTTCACATGCTCTTTATCGGATTTTCCGACCTGCTTGTGACTGGATTTCTCAGACTTGGCGGTTTTTTCAGCTTTTTTCTCAGAATGTGCGCTCGAATGATTTTCGCTTTTGTGAGCCTTTTCGCCTGAGTCAGACTTATCCGCAACTTTTTTGGCTTTATGTTTGTGAGTAACCTGGGGCGTTTTTTCTGTGCTAACAGTCGCCACAGACGCATTAGGCGCGGCAACAGCTTTTCCAGAATCAGCTAATTCTTCCTCGGCTTCAATCACTTCTTCTTCAGATTTGGCGACTTCTAGCACGCCTGGAGTGTATTCGAGAGGAATGATATTTTCAAAGTCGCTGTTTTTTTCCGGGCTGACCAGGCTGTAAGTAACCGGCGCAACGCCCATGGCGACAAGTCCCAGTTCTTTGGCGGCGGCGTAAGACAGGTCAAGTGCCCGCTTGCCGGCGTAAGGGCCTCTATCATTAATGGTAACGATAACGGAGTTTTTGTTTTTTAAGTTGACAACTTCAATTTGTGAACCAATCGGTAAGGTTCTGTGCGCGGCGGTTAATTTGTTTCTATCATATCTTTCGCCGCTGGCCGTCTTTCGACCATGAAATTTATCCGAGTAGTAACTGGCGACACCTGTTTCTATTGCTAGAGCATTAGTTGCCATCGTGGTAAGTGAACTACAGACAACATAAATCGCAACACTACGTATTTTTTTTAGCATGAGATGACCTACGAACTCATTTGATTGATTTTACGTTGCTCTTCTGACCAGACCGCAGCCAGGATAACGTAAAAAGATAAAGTGTAATTTTCAGAAATGTCCCATAGTCCACCTGAGTTTTAAATTTATCAGACCCAGGAAAGCTATTTTTTTGCTTAAAAACCAGCAAGGGCATATCTGAATAACCACACGCTTAACTCAATCCTTTTACCAAATATCGTTATGCAAGGATTGATAAAAAAAGCCGTTTTTTTAACTGCTTTTCGTTTAGTGATTTCTTCATGTACGAGAAGGATTATATTTCAATGAGTTACAACTACCAAGTTTTTAGACTGAAAAAAAGCAAAAAACTTTGTATCGTTTGCGCAACAAACTTGTTCTTAAAAACAACGTAAGTCCATAGTTTTAGCTATTCTTTGGGGATTTTTGGGATGTTGCACATCACGCAAAAATATCTGGCAATTTCGTAACAAAAAATCGGCAAGCTTTGCAGACAAACTTGCAATATTGAGAATTATCCTTTAGTTTAGGCGGTCACTTGCCAAGGCTAGGGGTGCTTTATTTATATAATATAAGGCTGAGACAAACCCTTTGAACCTGATTCCGGTTAATACCGGCGTAGGAAAGCCCTCTATCTCCTTGTGCTGTTATTTTTTAACCTTAAGGAGATGAGCATGAATGCTGTCTTGAAAGAAATTCCTGCTGACACAACCAGCAGCATCAAAATTGATTCTTATCCCGCCTCGGAAAAAGTTTATGTGCAAGGCTCCCGCCCTGACATCCAGGTGCCGATGCGCAAAATCACCCTGTCTGATACCCCTGTGCATTTTGGTGTCGCCGAAAAAAATCCACCGATTTATGTCTATGACACATCAGGCGTTTACACTGACCCGAATGTGGAAGTGGATTTGAAAAAAGGTCTGCGGGCGATTCGGGAAAACTGGATTGTTGAACGCGGCGATACTGAATTATTAGACGGCCCTAGCTCACAATACGGCATAGAACGCTTGCACGACCCCAAAACTGCGGATTTGCGTTTTGAGCATATCCGCAAACCGCGTCGCGCCAAAGCGGGGCACAACGTCAGTCAAATGCACTACGCCCGCCAAGGCATCATCACCCCGGAAATGGAGTTTATCGCGATTCGCGAAAACCAGAAAATGGAAGAGATGAAGCATTTGTGGAAAGACCAGCATCCCGGCGACTCTTTCGGCGCCTCCATTCCTGACATTATCACGCCTGAATTTGTGCGCTCTGAAGTGGCACGCGGACGGGCGATTATTCCCTGCAATATCAATCACCCAGAACTGGAACCGATGATTATCGGCCGCAATTTTCTGGTAAAAATCAACGGCAACTTAGGAAACTCTGCGGTCACTTCCTCAATTGAAGAAGAAGTGGAAAAAATGCTGTGGGGCATCCGTTGGGGCGGCGATACCATTATGGATTTGTCCACCGGCAAAAATATCCACGAAACCCGCGAATGGATTCTGCGCAATTCGCCGGTGCCGATTGGCACGGTGCCGATTTATCAGGCTCTGGAAAAAGTCAACGGCAAAGCAGAAGATTTAACCTGGGAAATTTTCCGCGACACTCTGATTGAACAAGCCGAGCAGGGCGTGGATTATTTCACCATTCATGCGGGGGGGCGTTTGCATCATGTGCCTTTAACAGCCAAACGCATGACTGGGATTGTCTCGCGTGGCGGTTCAATTATGGCGAAATGGTGTTTGGCACATCACACTGAAAGCTTTTTATACACGCATTTTGAAGAGATTTGCGAAATCATGAAAGCTTACGATGTGGCGTTTTCATTAGGTGATGGTTTGCGTCCCGGTTCAATTTACGATGCCAATGATGCGGCACAATTTGGTGAGCTGGAAACTTTGGGTGAATTGACCAAAATCGCCTGGAAACACGATGTACAAACCATGATTGAAGGCCCAGGCCATGTGCCGTTACATATGATTAAAGTCAATATGGACAAACAGTTGACTGAATGCGGCGAAGCGCCTTTTTACACTTTGGGGCCTCTGACTACCGATATTGCCCCCGGTTACGACCATATTACCTCGGCGATTGGTGCGGCGAATATCGGCTGGTACGGTTGTGCGATGCTGTGTTATGTCACCCAGAAAGAGCATTTAGGCTTGCCGAACAAGCAGGATGTGCGCGAAGGCATTGTCACTTACAAAATCGCAGCTCATGCGGCAGATTTGGCCAAAGGTCATCCGGGAGCGCAGGCGCGGGATAATGCGATGTCTAAAGCCCGCTTTGAATTCCGTTGGGAAGACCAGTTCAATATTGGTTTAGACCCGGAAAAAGCCCGTGAATTCCATGATGAAACCTTGCCGAAAGAATCTGCGAAAGTGGCACATTTTTGCTCAATGTGCGGCCCGCATTTCTGTTCGATGAAAATCAGCCAAGACGTGCGTAATTATGCCGCTGAAAAAGGCATTGCAGATGAAGCGGAAGCCTTGAAAATAGGCATGGATGAAAAATCGCAAGAATTTTTGAAAGAAGGCGCAGAAATTTATCACGAAGTTTAATAACGCATCGCGGGCGGGTTTGCGAATCCGTCCGCAGTTTTACCTGTACTCTCAGTATTTCAAAACTGATAAGGAGCGCTGACGTTTAAGCCGGTTTAGATACCCTTAGGCAGCGACTTTTATCTACACTAATTAAAATCATCAGTATTTTATAGTATAATACCCGGTTATTTTTTATTCAGTTAATTAAGGTGTGGTCATGCAAATTATTCAGGAAGCACTCACGTTTGATGATGTTTTATTAGTGCCGGCGCACTCAACTGTATTGCCACGCGATGTCGAAATAAAAACGCAATTAACCCGGAAGATCAGCCTTAATATTCCGTTGGTTTCTGCGGCGATGGACACAGTTACAGAGGCCCGGTTGGCGATAGCTATAGCACAGGAAGGCGGCATCGGCATTATTCATAAGAATATGACCGTGGAGCAGCAAGCCCGTGAAGTGCGTAGTGTCAAAAAATACGAAAGCGGGGTGATTAAAGACCCGATTACCATTTCCCCGCATGTTACGGTGCGGGATGTGCTTACGCTCACTCGGGCAAAAAATATTTCCGGGGTGCCCGTGGTGGATGGGGACGAATTGGTTGGAATTGTTACCAGTCGCGATTTGCGTTTTGAAACCCGCTTGGATGTGCCGGTTTCACAAGTGATGACACCGAAAGAGCGATTAGTCACAGTCAACGAGGCTGCCGACCATAAAGAAGCAATTGCGTTATTGCATAAACATCGGATTGAAAAAGTGCTGGTGGTAAATGATGATTTTCATTTGCGTGGCATGATTACCGTAAAAGATATTCAAAAGGCCAAAGATTATCCGCAGGCCTGCAAGGACGATCAGGAACGGTTGCGGGTTGGTGCGGCAGTCGGCACCGGTGCGGGTACGGAAGAGCGGGTTGCTGCTTTAGTGGAGGCCGGTGTCGATGTGATCATTGTCGATACTGCCCATGGTCATTCCCAAGGCGTATTAGATAGAGTGCGCTGGGTGAAGCAAAATTATCCGCAAGTGCAGGTGATTGGCGGCAATATTGCCACCGCTGAAGCGGCTTTAGCCTTGGCTGATGCCGGAGCCGATGCTGTGAAAGTTGGAATTGGGCCCGGTTCGATCTGCACCACCCGAATTGTTGCCGGGGTTGGGGTACCGCAAATTACCGCGATTAGTAATGTTGCCGATGCCTTGAAAGGCACAGGTGTGCCGTTAATTGCCGATGGCGGAATTCGTTACTCAGGTGATGTGGCCAAAGCGTTGGCTGCCGGTGCCTATTGCGTGATGCTAGGCGGTTTGTTTGCAGGCACCGAAGAGGCCCCCGGAGAGGTGGAGTTATTCCAGGGCCGTTCTTATAAATCCTATCGTGGCATGGGGTCGCTTGGAGCAATGTCGCAACAGCAAGGCTCCAGTGACCGCTATTTTCAGGATGCCGACTCTGTTGAAAAGTTGGTTCCCGAAGGCATTGAAGGGCGTGTGCCATATAAAGGCAGTCTGTATGCTGTGATTCATCAGTTATTAGGCGGAATCCGTTCCAGCATGGGCTATACCGGCAGCCCTACGATTCAGGCATTGCATGACAAAGCGCAATTTGTGCGTGTGACCAGTGCCGGAATGCGCGAAAGTCATGTGCATGACGTGACAATTACCAAAGAAGCGCCGAATTACCGGATGGATTAGTTTCCCCGATAAACCTGGCAAGTTTTGAACTTGTCAGGTTTGTTTCCCAAAACATGACAAATCACGGGAATGCCATTGCTTGGTTTATCTGGCATTTTTAAGGGAAAACTTCTGTGCCGGCAAACTCAGGATTCGTCTTTCTTGGAAATAGCAGGAGAGGCGCTATAACTGAAGAAGGATTTCATTTTATCAAGAATCTGTTTTGCCACATTATGAGTTTGCGCAACCTGCTCTTCCTGATTTTTCATATCCTTCAAACTGGACAAACGCACCCGATATTCTGCCACTGCCATACTCAATATTTCGGCAATTTGCGGATAACTCATCAGAATCGAATTAACATGGTCGCGGGTAATTTCATAAACCACCGCATTGGTTGAGGCCTTGATGGTCGCAGTACGGGGTTCACCGGTTAACAAAGACATTTCACCAAAAAACTTGCCCGGTGTAATCTGTCCAACCTTAATCAAATCACTTTCTTCCTCCTGCTTGACGAAAACATGCAGCAACCCTTCCACCAGAATATACATCGAATCACCTTCGGCATGTTGCTGAATCAAAACATCGCCTTCACGAAAATGTTTCAACATCATTAAAGAAGCCAGCCGGTTTAAAGTTTCGCTATCCAAGGTTTGGAACAGGAACACGCGCGACAAAATGCTGACTCTGTCCCTCATGGCATTCAAGTCCAGATGGCGGCGCGGCATTTTAGCGTGGAAAGCATCCTGTTTCGGATAAGCCAGTGAAATGCCGGCCTGATGAAGATGTTCGAGAATATTTTTCAGGACAAAATGCCGGGCTTTTCCAGGGCCAATCTGGGCCGGCAAAATGCTGTATTTGACTTTATACTCAACGCCCAATTCATTAACGCCTTTGATCCGAACTCTTGGCTCAGGATTTTCCAGGATACCGGGAACATTCAAGGCTGATTTTGCCCCGGCGGTGAGCACCTGCAAAACGTGTTCGGATTCAACTGAAAAATCAATCGTGAAAAGCAGCTCAAATTCACTGGCAGGGTCAGGGCGGCTTAGATTTGTCACCACTTTGATCCCCATCACACTGTTGGGAATGGTAATCTGCTTGCCGTCCATCACCAGGCGGGTGCTGCGCCAGTTGGTTTCAACCACCTGGCCGATGATATTGTCTTTAGCCTGAGTAGTGCGGTCATGCAGGACAATGAAGTCACCCAGCTTGAATTCGCTTTCTACGCTCAGAGCCAACCCCATAAAAGTGTCCAGAATCACATTTCGCAGCGCAAATCCGAATACCACTCCAAAAGCACCGGTGGAAGTCCAGAAACCTGCCATCGAAAAATTCAGCACAAAGCCGCAGATTCCAACGATGGAGAGAATGTAAATCAGAATCCCCACCAAATCCTGCAACAAAACCGGGATTTTTTTACCGCTTGGCCGGGTAACGACAATCTGTTTGAAAACCGTGTTGCAAAGATGGGCCAAAGACAGAAACAGGAAACTAAAAGCGATTTGATGCACTTGTTCAGGGTGTTTTATCATCCAGTCATTCTTGAGCAGCACGGCAAACTCTTCATGAAAAAAAGTCAGCGCCAACAAAGACAGAACAAGGAACAGGGAAAGAATCAGTTTGGATAAAAATGGGCCATTCATAATGATGAAAAAAATAGGTTATAACAAGATCGTCTGTTCTTGGGGCTTTTGCTGTTGATAAATCTGAAGCTGCGTAGCAATTTGAAATTAGCTAAAGATGAAAACAGGGAAAAACAAGTAATCTGTATCATTTTCTTTTTGCTAGTATTTTGTAACTGCAAGTGAAACGATTTTACCACAGCCTTATTTCAGAAAAATGAATTATGATTTTCAGCTCTGAATCTGAAAAAGTCCAGTAACATTCAGAAGAAACTGGTTTGCTGCTGTATTTTTCGTAAAAATTTTGATTAGCATTTCAGCCTGAAAATAAGTTATATTAACCAAGTGTTTTACTAAGCTATAAAAGGAAAAACGATGGACTTTAAAAAATACAAATGCAAAACCTGCGGCCTTGTTTATGATGAAGCGTTAGGCGACCCTAAACGCGGGATTCCACCTGGTACACGTTGGGAAGATCTTGCCGAAGACTGGGAATGTCCTGGTTGTGGCGCCTGTAAAGCAATGTTTAAAGAAGTAAAATAAACTTCCCTCAAAACTGTGGATGCAGCTTATTGTATCCACAGTTTTCAAAGATATCTGACTGAGTTTTTTGAAAACTCTCTGCCATAGCGACTATTTAAAAATAGCGTTAATAAAATCGGCAATATCCCGAACCTCTTCCATACAAACTGAATGATCCATCGGATACTGATACCATTTCACCGGGTATTCCATTGCCTGTAAAGCGTCAAATGCCATTTTGCCGTTTGGCATCGCCACTACTGAATCCATACTGCCATGTGCCATAAAAACCGGAATAGTGCGATTGGCGGTTGCCGCTTCTGTTTTCAACGAATCAACTGTTGGCAAATAAGTGGAAAGCGCAATGATGCCAGCCAGTTTCTGCGGGCATCTCAAGCCAGTATGCAGTGCAATCAAACCGCCTTGTGAAAATCCTGCCAGCAAAATATTGGCAGAATCAATGCCTTTTGCTATTTCCTGCTGAATCAAGACCTCAATCGCAGCGGCAGATTGATAAATGCCGTCAATATCGACTTTTCGCGCCAACGACATTTCAAAAATATCATACCAGGAGCGCATTTTCATGCCGCCGTTAATCGTTACCGCTTGAATCGGAGCATTGGGAAAAATAAAGTGGATATGCGCCTGAGCTTTTAACCGCAGTTGCGGAACGATGGATTCAAAATCGTGACCATCTGCTCCCAGACCATGCAGCCAGATAATTGAATATTGGTGAGTTGCGGTAGGGAGAATTTCAATAGTGCTGAGTGCGGATTTCATTCAGGGTAAGCGCATATAAATCTCATGCCGCAAAAATAACATCCTCGCGGAATTTATCACTTAAAGAAGCTTTAAAACGTTTTCGTTTTATACTCAGCTTGGAAGGCTCTTTTTTCAAT
>CAIQWF010000105.1 GCA_903875455.1 uncultured Pseudomonadota bacterium | reverse complement strand
TCGCGCCAGGTCGTAAATGCCGTGCGGGATAAGTTTCCCTTCGCCCGCACTAGGAAAATCATGATCCAGCGTTTCCACACCGGCCTGGGTAAAAGTTTGACCTTCGCGTGCGAAGTTGCCGATCAATTCTTTCTTTTTCGTGTCAATGCTAATCACCGGCCAGCCATTATTCAAGAAAAAAGCCTTGAGTTTGGCAATGTTTTGAAACTGGGCATCACGATCTGGATGGTTGCCTAACGACTTTTTCTTCCGTGCTTTACGCTGGCCTAAACCGTGTTTTTTCAATAACTTGCGTACGATATGCCGACTGGCAGGCGTGCCCATTTCCCTAAGCCGGCGGCTGATTTCGCACCGCGAGAGGTTTGTCCATAACACGCCTTCGCGCATCGGGTCGCCTGCGGTAAATTCTGCCAGAATTTTCAGAAAATTGCTTTCCACATCAGGCTTCTGTTCAATCGCTGTTTTGCGACCGCCGCCTTTTTTTTCGCACCCCTGCCAATGCCAACGCATCGTCAGAGTTGAGTTCTTCTTGCCCGCGCCGAATGGTCTTCGGATCTATGTCGAACAAGGTCGAAATGTAATCGATGCCACCATGCCCTAACTTGCAGGCTTCAATTCCGGCGTAGCGGCGTTTGTCTTTTTCGGACAAGCTGGCAAAGAGTCGTTGCATTTGCGCTTCGATGGCCGAATCATAGGAAATCATGCAATTATCCAGGGTTTTAGGAAGTTCTTGGCGATATTATCTCCCCAATCTGACAGCCAATAAAGGGAAGTTATTTTTGGCAATGTCCTAAATACGCACAAATCCGCCTCGTTGGTGAAGTGGATTGCCGAGCAATGCGGGATTGAAGACGAGTTGGGCGAAAAAGGTAAAGAAGGTATTTTGCAGAACCTGGTATCAAGAACCGAATTTTTGCAGGATGAAAAGCACAGAGTTCGCTTTATTTATACGCCCAAGCATTGTTCGTGGCTTAACCAGGTTGAAATCTGGTTTGAAATTTTGTCACGGCGTTTGCTTAAACGGGGACAATTTAAGTCAACTGACGAACTCAAAGAGCGAATTTTAAAGTTTATCGAGTTTTTCAACGAAACACTCGCTAAACCTTTTCGTTGGACTTATATCGGTAAGCCGTTAGTTCTGTAATTTAATCCTGTTAATCTTAGGTTTGCTGTACTATGTACTAGTGAGTGCTGTAAAACTTTTCCCTTGCCGCCATTTTTTCATCGGCGCACTCCACGGCTTTCGACCACTCCAGGTCAGGATTATTGCATTCTGCACGCGGCTTGTATTGGCGATAAAATGCCGCTTTTTTGCGCTCTTCAGCTTGATGCTGAGCCACTTCTTTATTAATCCGCTCTAATTGCCGCTTTCTGCCTATCTCGCCACTGGCCTCCGCTTCTGCCTGACGCTGGGCTATTAATTTGGCCATGTTTTCGTCGCTGAATTTTTCCCTTTCCTCCACTTCCCTTTGCGCCTGTCTCAAATCGGCTTTGGCTTTGGCCTCAATATATTCGGCTTGTTTTGCATTATCGTCGTTTATTTTTTGCAGCAGAAATAAAGATAAAACAATCATGCCCGTTGTGAATATTGCAATGATAATAAATCGCTTTATTGCTGTGCTCATGTCTTTTTATTTTTCGCTTTGCTTGTATTATTTTTAACTCGCAAATCACCAGCCACTTCGCAACCAGTTAAAATTTACGCGGGTAAATTTTCGGCAGCAAATAAGAACCGCCCAACAGAATATGCGAAATCCCCTGATACAGAAAAAACAGGTTGTAACTGCCATCAATCGGAATCTGATTAACCTCGCCATAAAACGCAAAACCGCCAATCATCAACAGATAAAAAACCCCAACCCATAATAAAATCTGCTGCTTTTGCCTGCTCCAGCAATAAATCAGCAAATTAGCTTCCGCAATCCCCACATAAACCAGAATCAAACGCAAATTATTCGCCAACGGCCCATATAAATCAGATAACTCATCTAACTCCGAACTATCCTGAAACAAAATCTGGCTATCGGTCATCGCAAAAACCGACACGGCAATCATCACAATCACCGCCACAGTAAAATTGGCTTTTATTAATGAATCCAGGATTTTTAAGGTACTGTCTTTAACTTTAAACATTGCAGGTGGGAGGGAAGAAATTATTCTGAAAGGACAAAAATCAATGACTCATAAAGGCATTGCTTTCATACTGGTTAGGCATCTGCAAATCATTATCCATAAACTTGAAAAACAGCAAAACCTCCCAGCTATCAACCTTGGCCGTGCCGATTGTGGTAAACGGTGTGCCCTTTACCTTGCCGCTATGCGCATCATAGACACTGACAGAAAACTTGGCCAACGCCCGGTTGGAGGCTTTTTTATACAAAGGAACTTCAGGAATCTGTAACGTCCCCGCCAGTGGAATCGGCAGCCCCATTTCAGGAATACCGACTAAAGAACTGGTGTTGTCAACCGACAAGGCACCGGTGGCGACTTCGATAACGGTATCGGCTTTTTTAATATCATCAACCAACACCACACCCGCCGATAAAAAACTGTTGCGAATCGCTTGCAAGGCATATTGCTCATCGGTAGTAGTAAAGTTTTTCGCCACAATAAAACCTTTTCCCAGATTTTGTGACAGGCTTTTGGCTTTAACTTGCCGCTGATAACCGCTGGTTAATAAATACGCGGCACGGTCGGCAGCGGTGGAAACCATCACCTGATCCAGAGAGGTTCGGGTCGGAGCCGTGGTTTTCCAAAGTGTGCCGCACCCTGATAACCCGGCAGACAACAAGGCAATGGCAGAGAAATAGATTGTTTTTTTCATTTAAAATTTACGCTGTGTTTCTACAGAAAAGATACCTATAACTGTAGTGGCTACCTGCGACTTGTCAAGAAAACCGCCAGCGTTTCTGCGCATTTTTTGGTCTGCACAAACAGCGAACAAAAATCACAAAAACCAGACACTTAGCCACGGCACATAAGTCACCACCAGCACCGCCAGAAACAGCACCAGCATAAACGGCAAGGTCGCCAGGCAAATCTCCACCACCGGCTTGTTAAACCGATAACTGGCAATAAAAATATCCATTCCCACCAGCGGCGTTAAATAACCAATCTGCATATTTGCCAGAAAAATCATTCCCAAATGCAGCGGATGAATCCCATAACCCAACGCCATCGGCAAAATCAGCGGCACCACAATAATAATTGCCGAGAAAATATTTAAAATCGCCCCCAGCATCAGCAAAAACAGATTCAGCAGCAGCAAAAAGGTAAGCTTGCTGTCAATGTTGGCCTTTACCCAGACAAACAGTTTTGCCGGCACTTCCGCATCTACCAGAAAATTGGTGAACGCCATCGCCACGCCCAAAATAATTAAAATCCCGCCAACCATTTTCATCGATTCGGTAATAACGCTGCCAAACTGATTGACTTTAACTTCTTTATAAACAAACACTTCGATAATCGTTACATATAACGCCGTCACTGCCGCCACTTCGGACAAAGTGAAAAATCCGCCAAAAATCCCGGCAAAAATAAATATCGGCAATGGCAGTTCCCATATCGCATCCAATAAAGCGGCTTTAGCTTCGGGAAAAGAAAAACGGGTTTTGGGAATATCTAAATGACGGGTGGTCCACGCCAGCCACACCGCCAACATCACAATCATTAACACTGCCGGTAACAATCCCGCTAGAAACAGCTGTTTGATGCTGATTTCAACGCCCAGATTCATTTGCTGAACGATGATGCCGTATAAAATCAGCGGCACGGACGGCGGCAATAATAAGCCCAAACAGCCGGTAGTAGTGACCAAACCTAAACTGAGTTTTTCGCCATAACCTTCCTTGATTAAGGCCGGAAACAGCAAACCGCCTAACGCCACAATCGTCACCCCGGACGCGCCGGTAAAAGCGGTGAAAATCGCACAGCTCAGCAGCGACACAATCGCCAGACTGGAGGGCATCCAGCCAAAAAATACCTGGGTGAGTTTCAGCAACCGTTCGGAAGTTTTGCTTTTGGAAAGAATATAGCCTGCCAGCGTGAACAGCGGCAAAGCTACTAGCAACGGGGTTTCGGCAATCCGGTACAGTTCACCGGTGATAATCGCCAAATCCACATCCGAGCTGTAAAAGCCCAACATGCTCGCGCCCAAAATCACCACAAAAACCGGTGTGCCCAAAAATAACATCAATACCAGAGCGATACTGGCTAAAGTTATCATTCTGCCACCTGCCGAACGTTAAAAATTGCCGATACCAAATAACGGCTGGCAATTACGGCAAAGGTGAAAGGAATAATGGCTTCACAAAACCAGTTGGGGACTGTGCCAAAAGCCATGCCGCCTGCTTGATATTCGGAGTTGATAAAAACCGCGCTGTGATAGGCAATCACAAAACATAAAACCGCACTGAATAAATCGGTGAATCGTTGCACCATCTGGCGGATTTTTTCGTTCATTTTGTGGACAAAAAAATCAATGGAAATGTGTTCGTTATTGCGGGCTGCAATCATTGCGCCCAATAACACCACCCATAATACGCTGATGCGGATATAGGATTCTGCCCAAAACAAGCCGTAATCGAATAAGTTGCGCAATACAATTTGGGCGACCGCAATTAAAATGGTTGAAAGCAATAACGCGGTTAATAGACCGGTTTCTATTTTCAATAGCAGTTTATAAAGTTTATGTATCCAATGTATGAGTGGCATGTTTTTGTAGGCGGATATTTTTTAAATATTGCTGGTTACTGTATGAATTCGCGGAATGGGAATTCTTGTGCGTTGACATCTTGTCGCCCATCTAATACCCGCACGACAATCATTGCATCATTCACAATCCGAAAATAAAAACAGCGATTTCGATAAGGAAAAGCCCGTAATCCGTCACTAATCCAATCGCGTGCAGACCCCGTCACTCCCAGTTGGGCTAAGTTGAACAGTGTATCGGTCATATCTTTTATAAACTCGTCGGCCGCCGTTGGATTATCAGTTTTGATGTATTGGTACATTTCAGCCAAATCGATTTCGGCGGTATCAGTGACAATTAAGCGCAAAGGTTTAATGCTATTCTCCTTTGATGCGGTTTGCTAATGTGGTAGCACTGGCATATTCCGTCATTCGCCCTGCTTTTATATCAGCATCACCTTGAGCGATTAAAACTTGCAAGCGTTTGGTTTTTTGCTGGTATTCATAATCTTCCAGCAAACGTAGTCCTGCACGAATTACCTCGGCACGGTTTGCAAACCGACCATTTTTGACCATATCGGTTATAAATGAAATTTC
>CAIQWF010000104.1 GCA_903875455.1 uncultured Pseudomonadota bacterium | reverse complement strand
GGTTCGACAAGCTCACCACGAACGTGACCAATTTATACTGGGTTAGCTATAGTGGGCGATATTTTTTCAACAATGCCGGGTTTAACAGCTTCTTCAGCCAGTGTTATGCGTGTCCAATGTGACAAATGTTCCGGCGGCGTTTCACACGCTAAGGCAATAATTTGGCAGATTTGTTCCGGCGTAAAAATCGGGGCAATACCTGGACGTGACGCATCGGCAAGGACAGACTCAATGCACTGTCGTAAAGCTTTGTTTTTTGCTTCGCAAGCTGCAAGCTCGCCTGATGCTGACAACCAGCGTTTTCGCCAAAGACCAACGGTTTCCTCTTGCAGTTTCAACTCTTGGCTGATGGTTTTATTGTTGTTGTCGGCAGCGGCAAGCAATACGATTTTAGCTCTTTGCACCAAACTATGAGGTAATTGGCGGCTGCGGGTTATTTCTTCCAAAATTTGTTTTTGTTTATCGGGAAGTTTGATAGCAGGACAGGTACGAATAATAATAAACTCTTTTTTGATAATTGGGTGCCATATTGTCCTGCTTTTTAAAGGTTTAGTGTGCTAGTTATGTCTGAAAATTTATGCTTAACTACTTAAACCTGACAGGTTTTGCAATTATTTCTCAATATTAAAATACGGCGGCATGTCGTTGATATAAGCCATATACATTGCATCGGCCATGGTCCACAACACATCCAATTTGAATTGCAGAATCTGCACCATCCGTTCCTGTTGTTCACGGGTTTTATACCAGTCCAGAGTAATCGCCAAACCGTGCTGCACATCGCGCCGCGCTTCGGTTAAACGTTTTTTGAAATAAATATAACCTTCCTGCTCCACCCACGGATAATGTTCCGGCCAATTGTCCAGACGCTGCTGGTGAATTTTCGGTGCAAACATTTCAGTTAAAGACGAGCTGGCCGCTTCATGCCATTCGGAACGGCGGGCGAAATTCACATACGCATCGACTGCAAAGCGCACACCAGGCAATACATGCTCAAGAGACGTGATTTCTTCGCGGCTTAAACCAACCGCAATCCCTAATTGAATCCACGCTTCAATGCCGCCGGGGTCGCCGGGATGACCGTCGTGGTCTAAAATCCGTTGTATCCACAAGGCGCGGGTTTCACGGTCAGGGCAGTTTGCCAGAATATTCGCGTCCTTAATCGGAATCATAATTTGATAATAAAAGCGATTCGCTACCCAACCCTGGATTTGTTTTTTGGTCAGTTTTCCTTCATTCATCAAGGTGTGGTAGGGATGATGAATGTGATATAACTTATCCATGCCGCGCAATTGCGCTTCAAATTCCTCGCGTGTCCACGCCTGGTTTTCAGTGGTCATGTTTGACTCCTTGTTATTTAATTTTTAAGGGGAACGTTTTTTTTTAATATATTCGGTATTGTGCCAAGTTTCGCTCTGCTTTGCTTAGGCTACCACATCAAATCATCAGGAATTTGATAATCGGCATAAGGGTCATCGGCCACTGTTTCAGTGGCTTCATTCGCTGCTGCTTTATTTAATACCAGCACACAGGCCGGATTACGCAGCTGGATTTTTTCCGCCACTTCACTGCTAACCACTTCATAAAGTTTTCCTAACCTCACAATCGCCAGCCGGCCGCGAATCAGGTTATCGCGCATTGCTTCACTGACATATAACTTTTTCACCTTGTTTCCATCCGTAAAGTTATAAGCCAAGCCATCGGGGTCTTGCGCCTGTTTATGCTCCTCAATCAGTTGTTTGATTTGCGCGGCAATGGCTTTTTTCTCCGCTTCCTGAGCTTTCTGCTGATTCAGTAACCGGTCTTTTTCAATTTGCTCGGCTTTGGCTCTTTCAGCAAACAACTTCGCCAGATCGACTTCTTCAACATTATTTTTTTGCTTTAGTTTTTCCTGTTTGCGCTTTTCGGTTTTCGCGGTTTTGGCTTTCGCATCGCTGACTAAACCGGCTTTTAATAATTGCTCTTGTAAGGTTAATTTTGCCATGATTTTTTTAAATTAAGTTACTGTATCTTTGCTGCTGTTTTCTGTCTATAAAGGGCGTCGTTTAAAACTTCTGCTCATGCCATTGCAAGCCTGCCATCGGATTCCAAGCCCGAAGAATAAAAAGACTGCCAATAACCAAAGCATAACAGCGAGAGTCAAGACTGCTTTTATCATTGTCAGGTTTGGTTATTTTAGTAAACGGAACATATTGGAAAAGTCATCTGTCCAGATAATCGGCTGGACTGGCGTTACGTTGGCGTGTGCGCGATTGGCAAAAGCCGGACTTTGCAAAAATGCCTGATTTTTACTCAGTAATGCCCAGATAGAAAAATAGCGCCCCTGATTTTTTGAAGCTTCTGATTCTACCAGCAAATACTGATAGCCGGCACGTGTTGCCATGCCACTTACCAATGGACGTAAATCCAGATAGTTGTTGCTGATGTGGATTGCCAATACCCCATCAGGGCGCAAATGTCGCAGATATAATTGCAGGGCCTGTTCGGTCAGCAAGTGCATTGGCACAGCATCACCGCTGAAAGCATCCAGAATCAGGACATCGAAATTTTGTCGGGCTTCGCGTTCCAGGGCCAAACGAGCGTCTGCCACCACAATGTCGTAGCGGGCAGCGCTGTCTTTCAGGTAAGTGAAGTAGGTTTGTGCCAGTTCGACTACCCCAGGATCAATGTCATAAATGCGAAAGTAATCGCTTGATTTACCATAACTCAATACCGTTCCGACCCCCAAACCGACAAGACCGACTCTTCGTCCGTCTTTTCTGGAAAAGTTTGTCAAGGTCAGGCCAACTCCTGAGTCAGTGCCATAATAAGCGGTGGGGAGATGCTTTTTTTCCGGCGCTAAAAATTGAAAACCGTGGTCAATCGCGCCGTGCCGTAACAGTCGTTTCGCAATCGCCGGATTTTCCGCATCACGATCTTCAACCCGCAGCACACCGTAAAAATTGCGGCTGACGCGGAGGTGGTCTTTTTCTGAGATGCTTTGAAAAGCCTGATTGGCCAAGCTTGCGCCCAGACAAATCAACACCCCGCCAGTTAATAACCAAAGCTGTGGCTGACGGCGTTTATGGCCTGATAATTGACTGTCAACAGCAACTGCGGTCAAGGTTAGCAGGCAGCAGGCGAACAAGCCAATATGAAACTCGAAGTACAGCGGAAACAGCAGCGGAGCCAGCAAAGCCACAAAAATCCCGCCTAATGCGCCGCCTATGGAAGTGGCAAGATAATAGCCGGTAAGATGGCTCGGTTGTGGCCGCAAGCGATAAAGCTCGCCGTGACAGGTCATGCAGCATAAAAACAGGCCGGCACTATAAATTCCAACCTGGGCGCCCAGGGTAAACCTGCCGCCGCCATACAACGCTGTGGTCAAGGCAATCGCCGCCAGAAATAGCGCAGGGATAAAAATCCGCCGCTGATACCAGTGATGCTTGGCAAAGCAAAAAATAAACGACAGCACATATAAGCTCAACGGCACTATCCACAGAAACGGCACGCTCGCCACATCCTGACAAAGCTGGTTGGTTGCAGCAAGCAGCAAGGTGGTGGAAGCCGCAGGTAACGCAAGCCAGAACATCCATAACACGGTTGGTGACAGTTTATCGGAAAGACGGATTTCACCGTCAATAGCAACAGGTTTGGCAACAATTGCATTAGCGTTAGCTAAGCGGCGAAAATCCAAGGCAATTGCGCCGCATAGCAGCACATAAATCCCAAATCCGACTGACCAGCCTTGCGTTTGTTGCCCTAATCTGAAATAAGGCTCAAACAGAAACGGATAACTCAGTAATGCCAGCAACGAGCCGACATTGGACAGCGCATACAGCAGATAGGGGGAGCGGGTCGGGTTGATGCGCACTATCCATGCCTGCAATAACGGGCTGGTGCTGGAGAGGATGAAATAAGGCAGGCCGATGCTGCCGGTTAACAGAGTCAGAATATCAAAAATAGGCTGGTCGCTATTATCGGGTTTGAACGATTGCTGCGGCGTCACCGGCAACGCTAAAAGCGTCAGCAGCAATAAAGCTGCATGAATAATCCCTTGGCGCCGGGCCGGAAAGCGATCCAGATTGAGATGGGCATAGGCATAACCTGCCAATAAAAACACCTGAAAAAACAACATGCAGGTAATCCATACTGCCGGGCTGCCGCCAAACCACGGCAGGATAAATTTTCCAATCAGCGGTTCCAGCTGAAACAGTAAATAAGCACCCCAGAAACTGGTGAACGCATAAATTGCCCAGCGCAATTTTGCGGCAGATAATGACTCAGACATATAAACATCTCCAAAGAAAAACATAAGGCAGTCAAGACTTATTACGCTGGAGTAAAACCGCTTGATTAATGTGCCTCATCCCAATTATTGCCAATGCCAATCTCAACCAGCAGCGGCACATCCAGTTGCAGGGCGGAACACATCATCGCCCTGATTCTCTCGCTTGCCTGCGGCAAATAGTCCTCTTTGACTTCAAACACCAGCTCATCATGCACCTGCATCAGCATTTTCACCGGCGGTTGCTGCTGTTCTATCCAGGCGTCGGTTGCAATCATGGCACGTTTGATAATGTCCGCAGCGGTGCCCTGCATCGGCGCATTAATTGCGGTGCGTTCGGCATATTGTCGCAAAGAATTATTACGCGAGTTAATTTCCGGCAAATACAGCCGCCGCCCTAAAATCGTTTCCACAAAACCTTGTTGTTTCGCCAGTTCGCGGGTGTTATCCATATACTGTTTTACACCTGGATAACGTTCAAAATACAGATTGATATAAGATTGTGCCTCGCTACGGCCAATTCCCAATTGCTGCGCCAGGCCAAACGCTGACATGCCATAAATCAGCCCGAAATTAATCGCTTTCGCGGAACGGCGTAAATCAGTGGTGACATGTTCTGGCGCAACTTCAAACACTTCCGCCGCCGTTGCGGTATGTATATCCTGACCGGTAGAAAATGCAGTGAGTAAACCGGCATCCTGAGATAAATGCGCCATAATCCGCAATTCAATCTGCGAATAATCAGCGGCCAGAATTTTATAATCTGACGGGGCAATAAAGGCCTGGCGAATTTTGCGGCCTTCTGCGGTGCGGATCGGGATATTTTGTAAATTCGGTTCAGAAGAAGAAAGCCGCCCGGTTGCCGTTACCGCTTGATGATACGAGGTATGCACCCGCCCGGTTTTCGGGTTGATTTGCTGCGGCAGTTTATCGGTGTAAGTGGATTTGAGTTTGCTGAGGCTGCGATGTTCCAGAATCAGTTTTGGCAACGGATATTCCAACGCCAGTTCCTGCAACACCGATTCATCGGTAGACGGCTGACCTTTCGGGGTTTTTTTGATGATTGGCAACTGCAATTGCTCGTACAAAATGCTCTGAATTTGTTTTGGTGAGCCGAGATTAAATGCTTGTCCGGCCAAATCATGTGCGTGTTGTTCCAGTGAGCAAATCTGGCTGGAAAGTTCCATGCTTTGCTGTGCCAGCATATCGCAATCAATTAATACGCCATTGCGCTCCATTTGCAATAACACCGGAATTAACGGAATTTCCAGCTCCTGATAAACGGTTAGCAAACGAGAGTGATTTTTTAATCGCCCGGACAAGGTTTGATGCAGACGTAAGGTAATGTCGGCATCTTCCGCCGCATAAGGGGTGGCTTGCTCAATGGCGACTTCGGAAAACAAAATCTGTTTCGCGCCTTTCCCTGTCACTTCTTCGTAAGGAATGGTGTCTACGCCTAAATAAAACTTGGCCAAATCATCCATATTATGACGAGTGGCAGTGCTGTTCATCACATAAGATTCCAGCATGGTGTCATCTGCCATGCCGCGCAAAGTGATACCGTGATTGGCTAAAACGTGGGCATCGTATTTCAGATTTTGTCCTAATTTCGCCTTATTCGCGTCTTCCAGCAGCGGTTTAAACTGGGCTAATACGGCTTCGCGATTGAGCTGTTTTGGCGCGTCTACGTAGTCATGGGCTAACGGCAAATAAGCCGCCGTGCCCGGCTCCACCGCAAACGACAAGCCGACAATCTGCGCATCCATATAATTCAGGCTGGTGGTTTCGCTGTCGAAGGCAAATAACGGCGCGGCCTGTAATTTTGCCAGCCATTGCTCTAACTGCTGTTGGCTGAGAATGGTTTGGTAGTCTTTGGTAATTTCCAGACCTGACAGGTTTTCGGATTCAGGTTTTGCTTCAGGAGCAACTTCAACTGTGGGATTTGTCGCTTGCTGCTCCAGTTGTTTCAGCCAGGAATTGAAACCCAATGCCGCAACCTGCTGTTTCAATTCTGCATAATCAGGTTTATGGCTTTTTAAATCTTTGATGGCATAAGGCAAATTCAAATCGGTTTTAATTGTGGTTAAAGCCCGCGATAACGGCAATTGCTCCAGACTGGCTCGCAGGTTTTCGCCGATTTTTCCGGTAATTTTCCCGGCATTGGCAATCAGATTGTCCAAGTTTTGATATTCCTCTAACCACTTTGCCGCCGTTTTCGGCCCCACTTTCGGCACCCCGGGAATATTGTCGGAGGCATCTCCCATCAGCGCCAGATAATCGACAATCTGTTCAGGCTTCACCCCGAATTTATCGATTACCCCGGCAATATCCATGCGTTTCCCGGACATGCTGTCTTCCAGAATAATCTGCTCTGTGACCAGCTGGGCCATGTCTTTATCGCCGGTGGAAATCACCACCTCAAAACCTTGGGCAGCGGCGTGTTGCGCCAAAGCTCCCAGCACATCGTCGGCCTCTACATTCGGCTCTATGATTAACGGCAACCCCATAGTCCGAATCAGATTGTGTAACGGCTCAATCTGCACCCGCAAATCATCCGGCATGGGCGGGCGGTTGGCTTTGTAGGCTTCGTATAATTCATGGCGAAAATTTTTGCCTTTCGCGTCAAACACCACGGCAAAATATTCGGTTTGATAATCGCTGATTAACTTGCGCAACATGTTGGCCACGCCGTAAATCGCGTTGGTTGGCAACCCCTCTTTATTGGTTAAAGGCGGAATGGCGTGATAGGCACGAAATAAAAACGAGGAGCCGTCAATTAAAATCAGGCGGTTTTTTGAAAGTGTGGACATAATTAGAAATTCGGCGGGAAAGAAAAGCGGGTTATAGCGGATTAAGGTTGATGCTGTTTGGCTATCTGTCGTAAAGGATGTCCATCAGGTCTATAAACCAGCGCGGCCTGAAGACTGCCACATACAAACCGCCCAGAGCAGTAATAGGAACAGGGCCTATTTCAATGACGGTCAATAATAGCATAGTGGCAATAATTAGAATTCTGACGAGGACGTGATGTCTTTTCATTGTTAATTCTGCTTTCAGAAAGACTTGAATTGTATCCGATTTTCAATATCACAGAGCATAAGACGATTGTTTTTAAGAGATAAAACCAGATTTAAGCTCTGTTATGCTGTCATTGTCTTTTATGGTTTTTGCCGGTGTTTTCCAGGCTTTCCTGTCCTGCCAATATCAGCTCTTCAATAAAATGCTGGCTGTAAAGCGGCAGATAATGCTGTTTTAAATAGGCAATTTTGGTGATGGAGCGCGGAATCAGATGGGATAAATCCCGTACTACCAGGTCCTGATCGGCTATCTGATCATAAGCCATGCCGGCAATCAGCCCCACGCCCAGCCCCAGACGCACATAGGTTTTAATCACATCGGTATCTGCTGCGGCTAAAATCACATCCAGCTCCAGACCTTTCTCTTTAAAAGCACTTTCAATCATCGAGCGACCGGTATAACCAAAGCTGTAAGTCAAAATCGGAAAGCTTGCCAGCCGGTCGTGGCTGATTTCGCCGGTTGCCAGCGGATGCTGTTGCGGCACAACCGCAGCATGATGCCATTCATAACAATGCTTGGTAATTAACATCTCATCGTCAGTGACTTTTTCCGTGCAAATCGCGACATCGGCTTTGTGATTGTGCAGCTGGTCAATTAACTGCTCCGGTGAAGCTTGCAGCATATAAATTCTCACCCCAGGGTATTTTTCCCGAAACCGCTGAATCGGCACCGGCAAAAAATATTTTGCCTGGGTATGGGTGGTGGCGATATGAATGGTGCCCTGATTGCTGTCGAGAAAGTCAGCGGCAATGGTTTTGATATTCTGTTTGGCCTGGGCAATGGCGGAAATTTCTGCCATCACCCGTTTGCCTAGCGGGGTTAAGTCGGTGAGTTTTTTCCCGCGCCGTTCAAACAAAGGCGAACCCAGTTCGCTTTCAAAAAGTTGCAACTGCCGACTGACTGCCGATTGCACAACGTGCATTTTTTCTGCGGCTTTTGACAGGTTTAGCCCGGTTTCCTGCAAAGTTTGAAGCAATTCAATCTGGCTTAAATTCATAAGTTTTTTTAGCAGTATTTTTTATTTTGGACTTTGCAAAATCTGGAACAGCCACATTCCAGCCAACATCGCACCAGTAAAAACATAAGCTTCAGGAATTCCCAAACTTAATGCAGACAGGGCCGGGCCTGGACAAAATCCTGACAAGCCCCAGCCAATGCCAAACAATGCTGCACCAGCGATTAACGGTGTATCAATATGGGTGGCTTTAGGTAACTGGAATTCTGCTTCCAAGACCGGTTTAGCTCTGTGTAAAATTACCAGTCGTGAGGTTCCTGCGACTGCCAATGCGCCCGCCATGACCAAAGCCAGACTTGGATCCCATGCTCCTGCTACATCCAGAAAACCTAAGACTTTTTGCGGATTAATCATTTGTGAAACGCATAGTCCCAAGCCAAAAACGATACCGCACAATAACGCGGATAAATATTTAGCCATTTGTTCAAATTCCCAAATTGAGTACATGACGGGCAATGTAAAGGGTGATAGCCGCAGATAGCATAAATGTCACGGTTGCCACTGCGGATCTTGCCGATAATCTTGCCAAGCCACAAACCCCATGACCACTGGTGCAGCCGCGCCCCAAGCTGGTGCCGTAACCCACCAATAAACCAGCCACAACCAACAGCGGTAATGAGGCGTGAATCTGTACATTGAGTTGTCCACCTAGCAATTTATACAGCAGGGGGGCCACTATTAACCCTGTCAAAAAGCTTAAACGCCAGCCTACGGCATCACGCCAGGGAGGTAAAACGCCGCCGACAATCCCTGAAATACCGGCGATACGACCATTCAACAGCAGTAATAACGCCACTGCTGCACCAATCAGTACGCCTCCTGACAAGGCTGAATAAGGGGTAAAGTTTTCCATGTTTTTTTAAAATGATTGAGGGAATAATGTTTAAAATCTTGGGCTGGAGCCTAACCTGAAAATAGCTGAAGAAACGAAGAAATTTTAGGTTTCCTCACCGGCCAGCAAACGATTGATATTGGATTTGTGCCGCCACAGCAACACCACAGAAATCACGAAAAACACGCCGACCAAATAACTGTCACCGACAATCAGCCAGGTATAAACAGGGGTGAGCACCGCAGCAACCAATGCAGATAAAGAGGAAATTTTTGAAATTTTGTAAACTAAAAACCAGGTTCCTGAAACGGCCAGGCCTAAAAACCACGACACGCCTAGCGAGACGCCAAACGAAGTTGCCACGCCTTTGCCCCCTTTAAAACCAAAGAAAACCGGATATAAATGTCCCAGAAACGCAGCAAACACCACCAGCGCCAGAATCAGGCTTCCCACAGCCAGCATTTTTGCCGCCAGCACCGGTAACAACCCCTTTATCGCATCGCCGGCCAAGGTAATTGCAGCGGCTTTTTTGCCGCCAATCCGCATCACGTTGGTGGCGCCCGGATTATGCGAGCCTTCGGTACGCGGATCCGGCAGGCCCATTAAGCGGCAGACGATAATCGCACTTGAAACAGAGCCTACTAAATAGCCTATTGGAACCAGTAACCAGTCAATCATTTTGTTTTTTCCCCATGAAATGAAACTTGTATTGTAAAAACCGATGCTTGTTATACTTATGTTTTTAACACAACTATTTTAACCGGAAAACAGCATGGATATTATATTTTTAGGCGGTCTTGAAGTTGAAACCATTATCGGGATTTATGACTGGGAAAGAAAAAAGAAACAAACCGTGGTTTTAGATATTGAAATGGCTTTTGATATTAAAAAAGCCGCCGAATCTGATGATATTAATCAAACCCTGGACTATAAAGCCGTGACTGAGCGGGTGGTGTCGTTTGTGGAGAAAAGCGAGTTTTTTCTGGTGGAAAAGCTGATTGAAGAAATTGCCGCTGTTTTGCGCACTGAGTTTCCGATTCCCTGGGTCAGAATTGTGTTGAACAAACGCGGAGCGATTACTCGCGCCAAAGATGTCGGGATTATTATTGAACGGGGTGAAAAATAGATGGCCATTGCCTATATCAGCATCGGCAGCAATATTGACCGGGATAAAAACATTCCCTCCAGTTTGGCGGCACTTGCCCAGTGTTTTGGTGCGCTAGTGGTGTCCAGTGTTTATGAATCTGAGCCGGTGGGGTTCACAGGCGAGGTTTTTTATAATCTGGTGGTGGGTTTTGAGTCCGATTGGGAAGTGAAAGCCATTGCCAAAAAGTTGCGAGATATTGAAAAGGAGCATGGCCGGACCCGTGAAGCGCAAAAGTTTTCTGCCCGCACTTTGGATCTGGATTTGATTTTGTACGGTGATTTGATTGTCAGTGACGGCAGGCTGCAAATTCCCAGAGATGAAATTGAGCGTTATGCCTTTGTGCTGGAGCCGTTGGCGGAAATTGCACCGGATTTAGCTCATCCGATTAACGGCAAAACATACTCGGCATTGTGGCAGGTGTTTGATAAAACCGGATTGAAGCAAAAACCGGTTGTGCCGGCGTGGCTGGCAAAAGCGTGAGAACATGATGACACGGATTATTTCGATTCACAGGATTTAATCGTAGCTATCTTACAATCCTGTAAATCGTGTTCAAACAACGATTACAGACAATAGAAATAATTGCATAATGTAGAAAACAATAACTCAGGAGTCATCATCATGAATCTCACCTCAGGCCAAAATATTGCGTTAACCGCCACCGCCTTAAAAGTTGCGCTGCTTACCCCGAATAAACCGACGGGGGTGATGACTGATTCCAGCCTGTTTTTGCTGCAAAGCAATGACAAAATCAAAAACGATGACGACTTTGTGTTTTTCAACAATCCCTATCGCCATGATGTTGGCGTGTCATTCACTAACGAAGCTTTTGAAATCCAGCTGCAAAAAATTCCCGCCGACATCACTAAAATCGTCTTTGCTCTGACCATTACCGACGGCATCAACCGCAAACAAGCCTTTGCTGATGTTAATGATGTGGAAATGGTGCTGACCGATAGCAACAGCCAGCAAATCATCGCCACTTTTCCTTTAAAAACAGCAGGGATGAATGAAACCGCGTTAATCATGGGCGAGGTTTATTTTCGCAACGGTCAATGGAAATTCAGGGCGTTAGGCAAAGGCTTTGTCGGCGGCTTGCAACCGTTGGCAGAATTATATGGCGTTGATATTGGCGAGGGCGAATCCACTAGCCCGCCGCCAGTAGCGGAACCTAAAATCGAAGTAAAACCGCAAGTTACTCCGCCACCACCGCCAGCGGAAATAAAATCAGCGCCGTCGGTTAACCTAAGCAAAGTGACGTTAACCAAAAAAGGCGACGGCATTTCTTTAGAGAAAAAGTCTAAGGAACATGGGCAGATTTTAATTAACCTGAACTGGACCCAGGGCAAAAAATCCTTATTTGGATTTAGCAAAGCAGTGGATTTGGATTTAGGCTGTTTGTTTGAATTAAAAGACGGTCGCAAAATGTGCGTGCAAGCATTGGGCAATGCCTTTGGCTCGTTGAATAGTCCGCCGTATATTGCTTTGGACGCTGATGATAGAACCGGGCAATCCGAGGGCGGCGAAAATTTGCGCATCAATGGCAAATACTGGGATCAAATCGAGCGGGTGCTGGTGTATGCGTTTATTTATGAAGGCGTGCCAAACTGGGCGGCTGCCAATGCTACGATTAAAATAAAAACCCCGGATCAGCCGGTGATTATTATTGATTTGGATAGCCACGATAATAGCAAAGGTATGTGCGCGATTGCATTGTTTGAAAATGTCAACGAAGCGATAAAAATCACCAAACTGGTGGATTATAAAAATGGTCATCAGGAAGTTGACCGCGCCTATGGCTGGGGAATGCAATGGCAGACCGGGCACAAATAATAAAATCAATTCAACTCAAAAAAAATACTGAAAAAAGGTAGCGCTTTATGAATAAAACCTTGACTGTGCCGGGACTTTTTTTGACGGCTATTTCTGTGATTGCCACAGCAGCGCAAGCAGCAGAAACTCCAAAGCCGCATCAAAAAGCCGATTTTTTAAAAACGGTTGATACCAATAAAGACGGCAAGGCCAGCAAGGCCGAATTTATTGCCGCGATGGAAAGAAAATTCAGCAGCATGGATGTGGATAAAAACGAAGCTGTTAGTGTACAAGAGTTAAAAGTCTACGGTGAAAAAGACGAGGATGCCCGCAGAAAAGCCTTGGAAGCGGCCAGGCAGAGCGGGAATTTAGGCAAAATAACCAGCAAGAAAAAATTCGTTAAATTATTCACTGAACGAGGCGAACGCGAATTTGCGGCGCTGGATAAAAATCACGATGCCGAACTGAGTGCTGATGAAGTCGGTGCGGAAAAAGTCAAAAAGAAAAAACACTCGAAAAATAATCAGCAGGAAAAAAAGCCGATGTCCAAAGCCGAGTTTGTCGGCATGTTCAGCGAAAGTGCCGAACGCAACTTTGTCAGGCTGGATAAAAACCGCGATGGCAAACTTACCGAGGCAGAATTGGGAATAAAACCTAAAACGCAGGCAGTGGCAAAAAACAAAGAAAAAATCGCCTTGCCGGAGCTTCCCAGGCTTTCTTCGCTGCTTCCCTCTCTGCCCAAGCCGCAAACGGTTGATAAAAAAGCCCAACAACAAAAACTAATCAAATCCTTCTTTGTCGGGATTGATGCCAATAATGACGGCAAAATCAGCAGCAAAGAAAAAAACATGGTGTTTGAAAAGCTATTCAACCGCCTGGATACCAATCACGACCAGCATATTACTCAGGAAGAAATCATCGCCGGGCGTCATATCCCGCTGAGCGGAAAGCAGTAAGGCGATAACATCCTACCCATATAATCCTCAAACGGTTAAAATGCCAGGTTTTTTATACTCGTTTCCAGCGACAAAGGAACGCTTAGGTTAAATTTATGCAAAACACCGATGATTTAAGAATTACCGCGATGCGGGAAGTGGTCTCGCCTAAACAAGTTCATACTGATATGCCGATTACCGAAGCGGCGGCACAAACCATCGTCGCAGCCCGCTCTGAAATTCATAAGATTTTAACCGGTGCAGATGACCGTTTGCTGGTGGTGGTGGGGCCTTGTTCGATTCATGATACCAAAGCGGCGCATGAATATGCGGGCCTGCTGAAAGCGGCGAAAGAGGAGTTGAAAAAGGATTTGTTGATTGTAATGCGGGTTTATTTTGAAAAGCCGCGCACTACCGTAGGCTGGAAAGGTTTGATTAACGACCCGGATTTAAACGACAGTTTTGATATTAATAAAGGTCTGCATATTGCCAGACAATTGCTGCTGGATGTGAATAATCAGGGGGTTCCGGCAGCGACTGAATATCTGGATTTAATTACTCCGCAATATATTTCTGACTTGATTTCCTGGGGGGCAATTGGCGCCAGAACCACTGAAAGTCAGGTGCATCGGGAACTGGCATCAGGCTTGTCCTGTCCGGTGGGTTTTAAAAATGCCACTGACGGTTCGATTAAAATCGCCATAGACGCGATCGGTGCGGCAATGAGTCCGCATCACTTTTTATCAGTGACCAAAGCCGGACATTCGGCAATTTTTTCCACGACCGGCAACGAAGATGTGCATATCATCCTGCGCGGCGGCAATGATAAACCGAACTATGAAGCGAAAAATGTGCAGCATGTGGCGGAAAAGTTAGAGAAAGCCGGTTTACGTCCCAATATTATGATTGATTTCAGTCACGCCAATTGTCTGAAGCAGCATCAACGGCAGTTATTGGTCGGTGAAGATGTCGGGGCACAGATTGCCGGCGGCGACCACAGAATTATGGGTGTGATGCTGGAAAGTCACCTGAAAGCCGGTCGCCAGGATGTGATTCCAGGCAAGGAACTGGTTTATGGCCAAAGCATTACCGACGGCTGTCTGGGCTGGGAAGATACTCAGCAATTATTGCGCAATTTGGCGAACGCCGTGCAAAAACGCAGAGCGGTTAAAAACTAAAGGGGTTTTTGAATGAATATTTTAGTTAATGGCGATACTCGTGAAGTGGGCGAGCAAACCACGGTTGCCAATGTGATTGCTGATTTGGGATTAACCGGCAAACGCATTGCGGTGGAGTTGAATCTGGAAATTTTACCTTTTGACCAGCACGCCACGCATGTTTTAAAAGCCGGTGATAAATTGGAAATTGTACAGGCGATTGGCGGCGGTCAGGATGATTTTTTTAAAATCGGCAATCGGGTTTTTAAATCGCGTTTGTTAGTCGGTTCGGGAAAATATAAAGATTTGGAAGAGACCCGTCTTGCGACCGAAGCCAGCGGTGCGGAAATTATTACCGTGGCGATTCGCAGAACCAACATCGGACAAAATCCGAATGAGCCGAGTTTATTGGATGTGATTTCGCCGGATAAATACACAATCTTGCCGAATACCGCCGGTTGTTATACCGCAGAAGAGGCGGTGCGAACCTGTCGGTTGGGGCGGGAATTATTAGGCGGACATAAATTGGTGAAGTTGGAAGTATTGGCTGACCAATTGACCTTGTTTCCTGATGTGGCGCAAACCTATATCGCGGCAGAAATACTGGTGAAAGAAGGGTTTGATGTGATGGTTTATACCAATGATGATCCGATTGCCGCCAAACGGCTGGAGGAAATTGGCTGTGTGGCGGTGATGCCGCTGGCTGCGCCGATTGGTTCAGGTTTGGGGATTCGCAATCCGTACAATATTTTGACCATTGTTGAAAATGCCAAAGTGCCGATTCTGGTTGACGCGGGTGTCGGGACGGCTTCTGACGCAGCGATGGCTATGGACTTGGGTTGTGATGGGGTGTTGATGAATACCGCGATTGCAGCGGCGAAAAATCCGGTTTTGATGGCTTCGGCGATGCGCAAAGGGATTGAGGCGGGGCGTGAGGCGTATTTGGCAGGGCGGATGCCGAAACGGCGGTTTGCTTCGGCTTCTTCGCCGTTGGATGGGTTGTTTTTTTAAACGTATTTCAAGGAGTACAAACTTAGGTTTGTAGTTCGGCTCTCAAATAAACTAAAAGCCGCTATGTTGAAACAACATAGCGGCTTTTTTTATAGCAAGATATTTTTCGATGGTTATTTAAAGCACAAAATCGCCTGCAACCAGACTTGTTACACCTGTCAGCGTAATGGCAAGCTCTGCTGTTGCAACATTGCCGTCAGTATCGACATAAACAGTTGAATTTCCGCCAGAAGCCTCATACCAGACACCATTAGCTGTTGCGGTTGTTCCTCCAAAAGTGAAGGCTGGATCACCTGCAAGTGCACCATTTGCATCGATGGCGGAGAGATCAATCTTGTCTGCTCCATTAAACTTAAAGTCGGTGATGGTGTCGCCTGTGTCAGAAGCGCTTAAATAGCTGAAAGTGTCAATTCCCCCGTTTCCGGTTAGAGTGTCAGCCCCCCAGCCTCCAATGATTATGTCTCCATCATCATTGCCTTGTATGGTGTCACTACCTGAGCCACCATAAATGTTATCAACTCCTGCTCCACCATATATGGTGTCATCACCTCTTCCTCCGTAAATTTTATCTCCTCCTGCATCGCCATAAAGGCTATCCGAACCATTATTACCATAGATAACATCATTTCCATCACCACCAGAAATCGTATCTCCATTTCCGGTGCCTTTAAGAGTATCATTACCAGGAGTCCCTGCTGTATTAACACCTCCAGAGGCATTAACTGTATCGTTAGGATCTCCGTCAGTTGTAACAACAGATGCTACCGTCACGCCGGTCGAATCGGTATGGCCGTTGATTGTAATGCTGACTGTCTGCTCGGTACCATCAATGGTTTTAACAGTGAAGCTGTCACTCAAAGCTCCCCCATCGTTCAAGGCATTGACAGTAGTGTTGCTGTTGTCCAGCGTGTAAGTCCATTTTCCGGCATTGTCCATTGTGAAAGTACCGTATCCGTTCGCACTGCCAGTTTCGGTTGTCACAGCCTGCCAAAGGTCATTTGTGTTGTCCACATCGGTTGAGTTTAAGTCTCCTTGAACAGTGTTGGGCAAGGCATCCTCGGTGATAGTTCCAGATGTGTTACCTGAAATCTCCGCCGCATCGTTGGTGCCGGTGATGTAAATGACCACGTCTTGATTCGCGGTGGCGCCTTTGTCATCGGTGACAGTGACAGTAAAGGTTTCGCTATGGCTTTCGCCTTCCGCCAGGTTTTGATG